>DASCOW010000065.1:0-5780 GCA_036012205.1 Verrucomicrobiota bacterium | reverse complement strand
CACAACCGCAGCCATCGTTGATCAACTCGACCTTATCATTACCATAGACACGGCAATGGCTCATTTGTCGGGCACTCTTGGCAAACCCACTTGGATGCTTCTTTCAACGGAACCGGACTGGCGCTGGATGGAATATAACGGCGCCAACCCTTGGTACCCAACCGTCCGAACCTTTCTCCAATCCAAGCCGGGCGACTGGGCCGGAGTCATTGCCAACGTGATAGATGCCCTGGATCAGCAACCCCTGCCTGCCGCCGCGCTTCATCTGGCCAAGGCCACAGTCCTGCACCGGCACCAACAGCTTAGCCCGGCAATCAGGCAGTACCAACTCGCCACCGGGGCGGACCCGGCCAACACGAGCCTACTGCGACTACTCGCCGATGCCCTCCGCGAAAACAGCCAGGCTGACCAAGCGCACGACTACCTTGAGCACGCCATCGAGTTGCAACCGGACGAAGCAGAAAATCATCACGAGCTTGGCCTGCTGCTCTCCGGCCTTGACCGGCCGGAACAGGCGCTTGGCCCATATGCCCGCGCCATTGAGTTACAGCCCGACTGCGCCGATTTTTATTTCAACCGTGGCAACGCCCACTATGCGATTGGCCAAGCGGCCAAGGCCCGGCTCGACTACCAGCGGGCGACCCAACTTGAACCCGCCCACGCTGCCGCGCACTTCAACCTGGGCCAAGTTACCCAAGACGAAGGCGACTACCTCACCTCCGCTCAGGCCTACAAGCACGCCGTCGATCTCGACGCCAACTACACCGATGCCATGGTCAACCTCGGACTCACGCTTCGCAACCTGAAAGAAACCGAACTGGCCGAGGAATGTTTCTGGCACATCCTCCAAAAGGAACCAGGACAACCGATGGCCGGCGTCAACATGGCCAAGCTGCAACTCGAGCGCGACGATCCCACCGCCGCCGAGGCCACCTGCCTCTCAGTGCTCGAGCATCACCCCAAGCATCCCGAGACAATGCTCAACCTCGGCGTCGCGTTGCAGGCTCAAAACCGGGTACTCGAAGCTATCGCCGCCTTTAGTGAATTCACCACACTTGAGCCGAATAACCCGGACGGCCCGTTCAACCTCGCAATCGCTGAACTGGCTGCCGGCAACTGGAACGACGGCTGGCAGCATTACGAGGCGCGCTGGCAGACCTACAACACACTCTTTGCGCCGAGACACACCGGCATCCCCCGCTGGAACGGCGAGCCGTTGGCCGACAAGACGCTGCTGCTTTTTGCCGAGCAGGGCTTTGGCGACACGCTGCAGTTTTGCCGATATGTACCGCATCTGGCCAATGCCGGCGCAAACGTCGTGATCGAATGCCAGCCAGGGCTGCGCGCCCTCCTTCAGACGCTCCTCGGTGTGTCGCAGATTTTCGAGCCGGGCGAAACCGTGCCGCCCGCCGACTTCACGCTACCGATGATGAGCGCCCCGCTGGCGTTCGGCACCACGCCGGCCACCGTGCCCAACGGCAAAAACGGCCGCTACCTTTCCGCGCAACCATCGGGAGCCGTGCCAGACACCGGCGCACTCAAAATCGGAGTGGTCTGGGCTGGTCGAAGCCGCTCATGGGCAAACAACCGCTCGCTACCAGCCGGACTGCTCATGGAGTTGCTCGGTGCATGCAGCGACTTTGCCTGGTTCAACCTCCAGTTGGAGCCAAGCGACGAGGCCCGCCGCATCATCGACTCCGCCACCTGCATAACCGACCTCTCGCCGCACATCAGCGACTTCGCCTCGACCGCAAGCCTGATCGAGTCGATGGACCTGATCGTGACTGTGGACACCGCAGTGGCACACTTAGCCGGCGCGCTTGGCAAACCGACGTGGATACTGCTGCCGTTCGCCGCGGACTGGCGCTGGCTGCTCAATCGGGAGGACACGCCGTGGTACCCGAACACGAGACTGTTCCGTCAATGCCTCGCCAACGATTGGCCCGAAGTAATCGGTCGAGTCGCCAATGAACTTCAGCGCCTGGCCAAGCGCTAAACTGATTTTCGGGGCCTGTCTTTTTTTGTGGGGCGTTTTTTTGCACGCTTGGCTCCCGCCGGCCGGGCGCCTTTCCGGATAGCTTTTTTCTTCGCGTCCTTTTTACGCTTGGTCTCGTCGCGGAGTCTTTGGATTTCGCGTTTTGTGACCTTTTTGCTCGTCCTGCTTTTTACCGTCGATTTGCGGCGGATCGGCTTGATGCTTTTCGGGCGCGGCTTGGCGACGAGCCGGATGTGGCAACCCTCGAACCCGAACGACTTGCGCAGCACACCGATGAGGTAGCGCGAGTAGTTGTCGCTCATCAGCTCCTTGCGGTTGACAAAGAGCAGGAATGTCGGCGGCTTGGACTGGACTTGCGTGGCGTAAAACAGCTTGAGCCGATGGCCCCTGGAACTGGGCGCCGGGTTGCGCTCCAGCGCTGCCTGCAGCGTGCGGTTGAGCAGGCTCGTCGGCGTGGTTTTTCGGAGTTGCGAGCTGACGTAGCGGATGGCCTCGAGCAGGCGATCCAGTTGGTACCCCTCGATCGCCGAGGTGAAAATGACCGGCGCGTAGTCAATGAAAAACAGGTTGGACTTCACCCACTTGCCAAACTGCTCATACATCAGCTCCTCCTGTTTTTTTCGGCTGATCTTGCGACCGCCCTGCGCGACGGTTTTTCCGGCCTCCCGCTTGCGGGCCTTCTCCAGTCCGGCCTGAAAAAGATCCCACTTGTTGACAACGATGACACAGGCGCAACCGGCCTCGGTGATGCGGTCGCAGATTTTTTTGTCCTGCTCGGTTACCCCCTCGGCTGCGTCCAGCACCAGCACCGCCAGGTCGCACCGCTCGATGGCCTCGTCGGAACGGTTGACGCTGAAAAACTCCACAGCATCCTTGATGCGCCGCCGTTTGCGGATGCCAGCGGTGTCGATGAGGTTGTAGCTCTGCCGCACACCGTCGGTCACAACCTCGAACGGCACGTCGATGGCGTCGCGCGTCGTGCCCGAGATCTCGGTGACGATAACCCGCTTCGACCGGGTGAGTGCGTTGATGATCGACGACTTGCCGACGTTGGGCCGGCCAACGATGGCGATGTTGAGCGGCGGCTCATCGGCGGCCTGATCCTCCGGCTTAACCAAGCGCTCCGGCAACCGGCCTACCGCCTGTCCAACGGGAATATCAATGCCCCTCGCGTGCAGCGCGCTGACCGGAAAAATATGCTCAAAACCAAGCTCGGCGAACTCGTCGATCCCCTGTTCGTGCGCGGCGATATCCACCTTGTTGACCATCACGAACACCGGCCGGCCGGCTTCACGGAGCATCCCAGCCACCTCGAGATCCATCGGCACGACGCCCTCCTGCACACTGACGACGAACAAAATCACGTCCACATCATCGAGTGCGACCTGCACCTGAGTGACGATCTCCCGGGCGAAGTTGTCACCGCCGCGCTCGCCCTTGAGCAGGCCGATGCCGCCGGTGTCCACCAGCGTAAAAGGGTGCCCCAGCCACTCGACCTCGGCGCTGAGACGGTCGCGCGTGACGCCGGGACGGTCATGCACGATCGCAATCCGCTTGCGCGCAATACAATTGAACAGGGCCGACTTCCCAACATTGGGCCGACCGACGATGGCTACCACTCCCGGCACGGCGGTGTTGTACTGCGTTCGTGGCGAGAGAGCGAGACGGAGGTTTTTTTATGAATCGCCAACCGGCCGGTTTCCTGAATAATGCGCATCCCGGATGAATCTTGCCGAGCGGACCAAAGTCACCTTCAAACTCGAACAGCGCCGGGCCATCAGCAGCGGCATCCTCGAGGCGGCGGGCAGCACATTCCTTCTGCTGACCGTGGTTAAGGGCTTCGAAAATCCGGGGTTGATCGCCAAGGCGCTCGTCTCGACGGCGGCCAGCGTGGGTCTGCTGCTCACGCCGGTGGTCGTCACCGTTGTTCAGTCGCTGAAGCTGCCCTCAGCCGTCGCCGCCTGCCGCATGGCGCTGCTCGGTGCGGTTCTTTTTTTCCTGATGGCCGCCGTGCCATCGCTACCGTTGTTCGTCGCCGGGAGCATTATGGCGATGTCGTGCTCGACCGGCGCGATCCCGCTGCTCACCCAAGTCTTTCGCGACAATTATCCCGTCGACAAACGCGGCCACTACTTCTCCCGTACAGTGTGGTTCCGTGTCATCGCCGCTGCGGCATTCAGCTTTCTCGCTGGCTTGGCGCTCAATGAAACCGACACAACCGGCCATCCGGGCCTGGGTAATTACCGCTGGCTGTTGGTGATCTTCGGACTCGCGTTCCTGGCGTCCTGGCATTGCCTGAAACATTTCCCGTCCAAGCCACTCGAGGGCGAGGCCGGTGGTCACCCGTTCCGGTCACTGCGCTACGCCAAGACCGACAAACTCTTTCGCCACGCGCTGATCTGCTGGATGATTATGGGCTTCGGCAACCTGATGATGATCCCAATCCGCGTCGAGTACCTGACCAACCCAATTTACGGGCTCGAAAAAAACGCGCTCACCATCGCCACGCTGATCCTGGTCATCCCGAACCTCTTCCGGTTGCTGCTCAACCCGTTTTGGGGACGGCTCTTTGATCGCATTAATTTCTTCCTGTTGCGCGCCGTGCTAAACCTTTTTTTCGCCGTGGGCATCCTGATCTTTTTCAGCAGCGACACGTTGCTTGGCATGGCGATCGGGCAAATCTTCTTTGGCATTGCCCACGCCGGTGGCGATATCGCCTGGGGGCTGTGGGTGACCAAGCTCGCGCCGCCGAACCGTGTCGCCGACTATATGGCGGTGCACACGTTTTTCACGGGCGTCCGCGGCGTGCTCGCGCCAGTGATTGGCTTCAGCGTGCTGGCCTCCGGCTTGGCCATCGGCAGTCTGGGGCTGATCAGCGCAGGGCTGATTGTCCTCTCGGCCATCCTGCTGATTCCAACCATTAAACAGACTCACGAGAAAAATCCCACCCAGGCAGTGACCGAGGAAATCAGCGAGTAACGCAAGTGAGATTGGCTGAGTGATGGTGATCGTAACGACTTTTGCGAAAGTTCTGCCTTTTCCGATCCACGGCCACATTCTCCGTAAGGAAGAATAAATCGAGGCGCAAGCGGTTGGCCAAGGAGGGATTACAGTGTGGCGGTGTCGGCGGTGCGCCAAAGGTACCAAGCGGCGACGGTGCGGTGGGGGGCCCAGCATTCACCGGCAGCGAGCAGCTCTTTCGGCTTGGGCAACTCAGCCAGGCGCTTGGCCACAGCGAAGCCTTTTTGGACACCGTAATCAGTCGCGGGCAGAACGTCCGGGCGACCCAACCGGAAGATCAGCAGCATCTCAACGGTCCAGCGGCCGACGCCCTTGATGGAGGTCAACCGTTCGACCAACTCATCGTCGCTCATCCGGTTTGCCTGGCGCGAGTCGGGCACAATACCGTCTTTCGCCGCTTGGGCAATGTTTTGAATGTAACAGGCTTTTTGGTTGGAAAGCCCAACACCACGCAGTTGCTCGAACGGCACCCGCAACACCCTATCCGGCTCGGGAAATTTCCTACCGTAGAACAGTTCGAGAAAACGGCTAAAGATGATCGTCGCCACTTTGCCAGTGAGTTGCTGGTAAACAATCGATCGAACGAGCGACGCGTAAATTGTGCGGCTTTTGTCCGGCGCAAAATTGCAGGCACCAATGCGGCGGATGACCTTGGCCAAGTCCGGGTCGACTTTCTTTAGGTGGCGAATGGCTTCCGCTAAGTCCATAGCCAAGCACAGGGTTCAGCGAGCTGGCTCAAAGTAGTCGCCACGGAGCCAGTCAG
>DASCOW010000064.1:0-7047 GCA_036012205.1 Verrucomicrobiota bacterium | reverse complement strand
GATTGACTCTGGGAGGTCATGGCGGCGAGGTTCGGGTGGCTTTTGCGGCGAGGCTGGAGACTGAAAAGGACGATCAGCGTCGTTGCGGTTTAGCTCGGGAATTGGTTCGCGCTCGAGACTAAAAAAAGCGCAAGGTCATGCTTGATATCCTGCGGGGGGAGGATGATCACGGGCACGTTCACGCTGCGGAGAGCCTGTACAAGGTGGGTGGCGCCACCAAGGCCAAGCCGGTGCGGGCAGCGTTTGCTCAGACTAAAAACGCGAACCTTCAACTGATGGCAGCGGCTGCGCTTGGTCAAGCGGGCGACGCCAAGGCGCTGGCTTTTTTGCGCGAGCAAATGCGCAGTGCGAAAGATCCGAAAGCATTCACGATCGTCGCCTGGGTGCTGGGGCGAATCGGTGGAAGCGTGGATTGCACCTTGATCCGTTCGCGCTTGGCTGATGTTCCGGATCCCTTGGGCAAGGCGTATCTGCAACATGCCTTGGCGGCGCTGGGGAATCGCGATGGGCAGATGGCACTTTCGCGAAATCTTGAGTCGGGCAATCCTTCGATCCGTGTTTACGCCGCAGTTTTTGCGGGTGACGCTCGGATGACTTCAGTAAAACCGCAGCTCATCAGGTTGCTCGAAGATGAAACGCTCGATGTTCGCATTCGTGCCGCGCAATCGTTGCTGGTGCTGGCGCGCTAAAAGGAGCACATTCCCTGCGCATGAGAAAAAGCAAGACACTCGCCCGTATTCGAAATAACGAACCAGTACGTACCTGCTGTCTTGGGCATTATATTCCGGCTTATGTTTGTCATGCGGCACGGACCGGATACGACTGCATCTGGCTCGATCTCGAGCATCGCGCCATGACGACAAGGGAGGTTCAGGCGTTGCTGGCGTTTTCGCACCTGTACGACATTGATGTCATGTTGCGTCCGCCGACATTGGAGAAGTCCAGACTTTGCCGCTGTCTTGAGGATGGTGCTGCCGGAATTTTGATCCCGCACGTGTCCACGCCGCAGAAGGTGCGAATGCTTGTCGATGCAACCAAGTTTCCCCCCATCGGCGATCGTGGTATAGACAACGCCAGCTTGGATGCCGATTTTCTGGTTCACGATCCCGACGACTACGTCGCGTGGGCGAATCGGGAAACCTTTCTCGCGGTTCAGATTGAGACCCCCGAGGCGGTGCATAACGCAGAAGCGATCGCAGCGGTGGTAGGTGTGGACTTACTTTTTGTTGGCCCGGCCGACTTGGGTTTGCGCTTGCGCCAAAGTGGCGAGATGACTTTGGACGAAGCATGGGAAATTGTTGCCACCGCATGCAAAAAGCACGGGAAGGCATTTGGTGGCCCAACCATGGGCCTTGACGAAATGCAGAAACGCCATGGCATGGGCGCTCAACTACTCGTCAACAGCAGCGAATTCTCCGGTTGGTCGTCGGAGTTGGCTGGCAACAAGGATCTGTTTGACGATCTCGACTAAACGATGGATTTATCAGGTAAAATTGCATTGGTCACCGGCGCCGGGCGGGGCATCGGAAGGGGGTGTGCGCTGGAGTTGGCCCGCGCCGGAGTCGACGTGATACTCAACGACCGTCCTGGCAGCCCTGATCTGGCATCGACCTCCGGGGAGATCCGCGCTCTTGGCCGGCAATGCACCCCCATCGAGGCAGATGTCTTTTCGCGTGACAGTTGCGAGAGATTGGTTGAAGCCGCGCTTGAGGCAACCGGGCGCATCGACATCCTTGTCAGCAATCCCGCCTTCAATCGGAGGGGGGGGTTTTTGGAGTTCAGTGCGGAGGCGTTCGAGAAAACGATGCAGGGGACGCTCGCTGGCGGATTTCACATGGGTCAACTTGTTGCCCGACACATGGCCGAGAGGGGAGGTGGAGGGAAGATCGTTTTTATTTCAAGCGTGCACAGCGAAATGCCATTGGCCCAGGCGAATGCCTACAACGCGTCCAAGGCCGGATTGAATCACTTGGCCCGCTCGATGGCTGTCGAGTTGATGCCGCACCAGATCAACGTCAATGTCGTTTCCCCGGGCTGGATCGACACGCCCGGGGAGCACGAAACATATTCCGAAAAAGTCATGTCTGATGGCTGGCAGAAAGTGCCGTGGGGACGCCTTGGTAAAGCGGATGAGATTGGTAAGGCCGCCGTTTTCCTCTGTTCGGACAGTGCTGATTATATCACCGGGGTGGTGTTGCCGGTTGATGGCGGGATACGGTTTCGGGACTGTCTGCCGGAGGAATTGGTGCAGCACGACAGCTCGGATTAGGCCATGGACGATACCCAATTGTTTCGCCCCAAAAGCTTCCAAGGCGGGCGAGAGGGGCCTCGCCTGCTGGTGACCGCCGGGGTGCATGGCGATGAGTTTGCCTCAATGCTGGCGGTGCAGCGTTTGACACGCTTGTTCAGCGACGATGCTGCCCTGTGCCAAGCCATGCGTGGGAGTGTCACACTTGTGCCGGTTGTCAACGAGTCGGCGTTTGTCAGGGGTCACCGCTGCGGGCAGGATGGACTGGATCTAGCCCGCACCTGCCCAGGTTGTCCGGACGGATCGGTGACTGAGCGTGTCGCATTTGAATTGAGCGAACTGATACGGCAAACCGATTTTTACATCGATCTGCACACCGGCGGAACAGAGTTAAGTGTGTTTCCGCTCGCCGGTTACGTTCTTCACCGGGACCGAGCGGTTCTCGAGAAACAACGTGCCATGGCCCGGGCATTTAATCTTCCGTTTGTCTGGGGTACTTCGGCGGAGTTGGCTGGTCGATCCCTGTCGGTTGCACGCGATGCCAATGTGTCGGCGATTTATGTTGAGTATCTCGGAGGCAGTGATGAGTGCGTGGGGGGGCAGGCAAAGTGCGTCGATGGCTGCCTGAACGTGATGGCTCACCTCGGTTTCATTGAACGGCAACTGTCGACCCCGGCGGTTCAGGAGATTGTTGAGGATTGCCGTCCAGAGTCTGGTCACATGCAGGTTTGCAATCCCTCTCCGCTAACCGGTTTTTTTCAGCCTGCAGTTGAGCTTGGCCAGAATGTTGAGCGCGGAACGATACTGGGTGTCGTGACGGGCGTGGGTGATGCTGTCGCAAAGGAAATCACAGCACAACAGAGCGGCAGGGTGGTTGTGTTGCGCCGGTTTCCGCGAGTCAACAAGGGCGCAAGTATCGGTGTCATTGCTGAAAGGGGACACGAAGCGTGAGCATCTGGCGATGGTCTGAGCAGCTTGAGTCCGTACCCGACACGACTCGCATCACTCTGGGTGAGGGGGATACGCCGTTGATTCGTTCCTGCGCCATCGGCCCGGCGGCGGGTTTGCGGAATCTTTTTTTTAAGCTGGAATCAGGCAACCCAACCGGATCGTACAAGGATCGTTTTGCAGCTGCAGCCATCTCTCACATGGTGGCGAGAGGGCAGCATGACTGCGTTGCGTCATCCAGCGGCAACACCGGATCGGCCTTGGCGGCGTATTGTGCGGCGGCCAACGTTCGTTGCCGAATCGCCATCGTGGAAACCGCTCCCGACGCCAAGCTGCAGCAGATGATGGCGTACGGCGCGGAGATTTTTCGTGTGAAAGGTTTTGGTGCCGATGCATCCATCACCGCTCAAGTCATCGCTGCGCTTGAATCGTTGGGGCAGCAACCCGGCCATGCGCTGCAGATCAGCGCCTTCAAATACAGCCCTCTTGGCATGGAGGGCGTGGAAACGTTGGCTTACGAACTGGCGGAACAGTGTGAGGGTGAACCGGGGCATGTGTTCTGTCCGGCCGGCGGCGGCGGCTTGACGTTGGCTGTGACTCGGGGGCTTGCAAAAGCCAAGCGCAACTCAGCTGTGCACTGCGTTCAACCAGAGGGCAACGACACCATCGCCGGTGCGTTGCGAGATGGGGATGAAGCTGGCCGGGACGTGGCCTGCACAACGGCGGTTAGTGGGTTGCAAGTGGCCAGCGTCATTGACGGTAACGAGGTCATCCGCGCCTGTCGTGCCACGGGTGGCACGGGTCATCTGGTCACGGACGAGTCGGTGTGGGTTGCCCAACAGCGCTTGGCCAAGGAGGAGGGCATATTCTGCGAACCCGCTGGTGCGGTCGCCCTGGCCGGCGCGTTAAACGCCGTGGCCAGGCGCGAAGTTGACCAGGAGGTCACCATCATATGTTTGGTCACAGGCAGTGGGTTCAAGGATGCCGACTCGGTGAAAAAAATGAACGCCACCGATGACTGCCCGTTGATCGGCGTGGGCGAGATTGTGTGAGCCTATAACTCCGTAGGGAACTGCGTCAGTTGTTCCACACCGTTTGCCGTCACGAGATAGTTTTCCTCTATCCGGATGCCCGCGCGCAGTGTCTCGCTGTACAGCCCCGGCTCGGCGGTGAAGATGTCGCCTTCCTGAAATGTATCGTCCCATGACGGGTTGAGGTGCGGGGTCTCATGCGGGTAAAGCCCAATGCCGTGGCCGAGGTGGTGGCAGAAAGAGTCCTGCTGGTATTCGTCCAGCATTGCCTTGGCCTCGGTGAACAACGCAGCGCACGACACGCCCGGCTTGACCGTTGCCGCCACGTGATCCAATACCGAGACGACGGCTTTGTGCGCGCGCAACTGATCGTCGCTTGGCCGAGCGTTTACGGCGAAGGTGCGGCAGTTGTCCGCGTAGTATCCGCGGTACGCAGGGCCTAGGTCGAGCACGAACAATTCACCGTCACGCGCGGCACGATTGCGCGGCGGGCCACCGGGGGAGTTGCACTGGTAGTCATTGCCGGTGCCGGTGAGCGATTCGCCGATGGTCTCCACGGCTGCGGCCTGCAGTTCGTTGAACACCCGCAATTCCGTGATGCCCGGTTCGATGATCTCCCGGGCGCGGACGTACATGGCTTCCGTGCCACCAATGGCGTGGCGGATCATGGCGAGTTCGTCGGGGTCCTTGCGCCGACGCAGTTCGAGAATCTCCGGCTCGATGTCAGTTACCGCAGACAAGTCGGTAACACCCAGTGCCTCGCAAACAACCAAGCCACCCGCCGAGCCTTCGATAGCCAGGTGCGTCGACGGCTTGGCCAAGGCGTCCTTCAGCGACTTGGCCAAGCCGCGTTCCTGATCCTGCCGCAATGTGCAAAGCCACTGTGCCTCAAAGGTAGCCACCCGCCTGGCTGCGTGTCGGGCAGGCTCTTCGTTGGGCGCGATCAGCAGGCAACCGTCGGCATCCACGCAGACAGCGGCGGCCATCAGGTGGTGCGGCCGGAAGCCGGTAAAGTACTGCACCTGTTCCGGGCGCATCAGAATTGCCCGCTCGGCCTTGGCCGTTTCCAGCAGGTTCAGCAGACGATGTTGCCGCTGTCGACAAAGGTCGAGATTGAGTTGGGGTAGTTCGTTGGGCATGGGGGCGAAATGGGTTTGCCATTCTCAGTTTTTGTACAGCCACTCGACCGGGAAGACGGTTACTTGCGAGGTGTTCAATCCACCTTTGCGCCGGTCGCCGGCGCAGTGCCCAAGGAGCACGTTTTTACCCGCAAACATCATCGCCGTGTAGCAGTAATGGCCGTGGGGATTGCTCTCGAGCGTGCGGGACTTGCTCCAGCTTTTGCCGTCGTCCCGTGAGACGGCCACGTTGAACGGGGTGCGTTTACCGCGGTACTCCGGGGTGATTTCAGAGTGGTCGTTCCACGCGATAAGCAGATCGCCGGTGGATGGGATGCGCTCGATGGTTGCTGGCGAAACGGGCGAGATGATGCTTGATGCCCTTTGCGGCGACCATGTGTCGCCGCCGTCCTCAGAATACGAAACGAACTGACTGCCGCCGTCCGTTCGACTGAACATCATGAGTCGTCCTCCTTTCAACTCCACAACGCCCGGTTCCTGGGTGGTGACGCGTTTGCCGTCTTTGGCGAAGGTCTTCAGTGTGGTCCTGCTGCGCCGCCAACTCTTGCCGTTGTCGTCGGATAGATAGCACATGAGAATCCCCGCCCAGTCGGGCTTTCGCTGTTCGGCAAGATTGTGCAGTGCAACCGGAGCGATGAGGCGGCCGCTTTTATTCAATTGCACCACGCGGTCGTTGTTCATCACGTAATAGCCGATCGGCGATCGGATGACTTCGGTTGGTTGAGTCCAAGTTTTCCCGTCGTCTGTTGAACGGCGCAGCAGCGGGCGGCAATCTTTCAGGGAGTTTTTGCGCAGGTAAAACAGCGCGATGCTCCCGTCCTGCAAGCGCAGCAGCGAGACGGACATGATATTCCAGTTGCCTTCGTTGCGAAGGATGATCTCGTCGCTGGCGGACCAGGTTCGGCCATGGTCGGTCGAGAAGCGTGCTGCCAGATAGGCCTTGGAGTGGTCGCCGGAGCCGTCAGTGAAATGTGTGTACAGAAACATTACTCGCCCGTCCTTCAACTGGATAAAATCACCCTCGCTGTTGCGCGGATTGCCCTCGCCGGGCAGCAGTCTCAGAGCGGCCCGGGGGGTGTTGTCGCTGGCGTAGGCTGTGCCTTGGCCAGTCACGAGCAGTAAAGCGGCAAAGACAACGGAAGTGGTGAATGAAGTGAAACGCTTCATTGTGTGAAGGTTGGACATGTTCCCGGAGGGGGAGAGTAGTTGAAAAGGGTGGGGGGTATCAATTCTTCATCCACCCAAATATCATTGTGCTTGGCCAAACAGTGGATATTTAATTTGATGCTTTGGTTTTATGGGGCAACTCTGTTTGCCGTTCGTTTCGGAAACGATGAGAATATTTGGCGCTTACACATTATTCGGAATCGCACTTGGCCTGGCCGCCGGCTTGCTTGGCCAAGTGGCCATGGCAGCGAACAAATCCTTGCCGCGAGGTTACACCATCCCGACGATCGACTTGGCACGGCAAACGCACCGCCAAGTTGTCGTCGACCGTGAGAAGGGACAATACCTTGGCCATCCGACGACGGTTTTGCTTGAGGATGGCCAAACATTGCTGATCGTTTACCCGAAAGGTCACGGGAAGGGCGGGATTGTTTACAAGCGCAGCACCGACGGTGGCAAAACCTGGGGTGAGCGGTTACCCACACCGGCGAGTTGGGCGACGAGCCGCGAGGTG
>DASCOW010000063.1:0-3351 GCA_036012205.1 Verrucomicrobiota bacterium | reverse complement strand
CCCGGTCCTTGAATGCCTCCCAGATGACCTGGTTAACGAACTTGATCACACTGGCATCCTGGTCGCCCTCGGTGATTTCCTTGTCCTCGTCGAAGAGAATCTCAAACGGCTCGTCGTCGTCCTCGAGTTCCTCAAGCGTTTCGGCGCCGACGCCGTAAAATTTCTTGAGTGCCTTCTCGATTTCGCTGCGCGGGGCCAGCGCCAGCTTGACGGTGCCGCCAGCGTTGAACTGCACGGCATTGATCATTGCCGAGTCGAACGGGTCGCTAACGGCCACCTCAAGCGTGCCGTTCTCGGCGTGGATCGGCAGGACGAAATGCTGGAACGCCACCTTGGTCGTCACCCGCTTGCGCGCCTCGGCAGACGGGTTGACATCCTTCAGTTCGACGAAGCGCAAATCCATCGCCTTGGCCAAGCGCTCAAGGAAAGCCTCCTCGGCCAATCCCTTTTCACGGGCAAAAAACGCCAGCAACGGCTCCTCCGAGCCGCTTTCGGCGGAGATACGCCATTCCTTCGTCAGGTCCGAAAACTCAACGGGAGTGGCCAAATCGGCGTCAGCCAATATCTGTTTAATCGATGTAAGTGCCATTCCGAGGGCAGCAAGTGAACGGATAAACGCCGGTTTCCGTCAAAAGTTGCAAAAAAAGAGGCTCAAATAACGCACCCCCAGCGGGATGGACGCTCCGATTGGCCAAGCGGTGCTCCTCGCCTACTCACCGGCCAGGATCGACAGGAAATTCTCCAGCGCCGGGGAGAGGGCCTTGCTTTTCTTGTGCACCACCGCCACGGGCCGGGCGAGTTGCACGTCGCTGAATTTCACGCTGGCCAAACTCCCGAGCTTGACCTCCGGCACGACGGTCACCTCCGGCACGATCGCCACGCCGGTACCTATCTCCACCGCCCGCTTGACGGTCTCGATGTTGTCGAACTCCACCACTGGGTTGACCGTTATTTTCTTCTCCCGCAGCACGCGGTCGATCCCCCGCCGCGTCGGGATATCGATGTGAAACCCGACCAGGTTTTCCCCCGAGATGTCGCTAAGCTTGATTTGTCCGCGCTTGGCCAAGGGATGCTTCGGTTCACAAATCAACACCAGCGACTCCTCCATCAGCGGGATAATGTTCAACTTGCCGTCCTTGCCAGGATAGGCCACAAGACCTAGATCGACCACATTGCCCAGCACGTCCTCGAGGATCTTGTCCGCGTGGCTGTACTCGACATGCACGTTCACGGTCGGGAACTTTTTCAGGAATTTTTTCAGGAATGGCGGTAGTGTGTGCAGCCCGATCGAGTAGATCGTCGAGACGCGGATGTTGCCCGACACCACGTTTTGCAGCGACTGCATCCGGCTCGTCAGCGTCTCGAACGTGTTGATGATCTCCTTGCTGTGGTCGTAGAGCAACTGGCCTTCCTTTGTGAGCCGGAACATCTTTTTGCTGCGCTCAATCAGCAGCGTGTCGAAATGCCTCTCGAGCGAGCTGATCTGCTGGCTCACCGCCGACTGGGTGATCTGGTTGATCCGCGCCGCACTGGTGAAGCTCTGACTCTCGGCCAAGTCACAAAAAACCCGCAGGCTCTCGATCTGCATAAGCCGAGTTAAAATGAAAACAAGATTGAGTCCAACAACATTAATGCAACCGGCAGACACGGCCGGGATTGACCGCTGGCCACTGATCGCCGTTTAATCAGCCCGCCGGGATAGGGCGCTGACTCAATACATGTATCATATCACCCGATTGCCCAATGGGCTCCGATTGGCCACGGCCGAGTTGCCGCACATGGCCAGCGTCAGCCTTGGCATCTGGTCGGCCGTCGGCAGCCGCTGCGAACGCGCAAGCGAGACCGGCATCAGCCATTTCCTAGAGCACATGCTCTTCAAGGGCACCTCGCGCCGTTCCGCGGCGCAAATCTCGCAGGAGGTCGAGGGCATCGGCGGCTACATCAACGCCTGCACCAGCGAGGAAAGCACATGCTACCACGCCCGCGCCCATTCCAGCCAAGCCGCCAAACTGATGGATGTGCTGGCCGACATATATCTCAACCCGGTTTTTGACCGGCGCGAAATCACCCGCGAGCGCCGCGTCATCAAGGAGGAAATCGCAATGACACTCGACCAGCCGTCGCAGCACGTGCTCGAGTTGTCCGACGAGACGCTCTGGCCCAACCAGCCGCTTGGTCGCTCCATTGCCGGCGACGATCGCAGCCTCGACCGCACGCGCCGCCGCGAGCTTGCCGGCTTTCATTCCCGCCACTACGTCAGCGGCTCGACGGTCATCGTCGCCGCCGGGGACATCCGGCACCGGGACCTGCTGGACTTGGCCAAGCGCCTGGCCAAACGTGTCCCCACCGGCAAGCGCTCGAGCTGGTTCCCCGCCGTCAATGGCCAAGCTCGGCCGGCTCTCAGGCTGTTCACCCGCGAGATGGAGCAGACACAGTTTGCGCTGGGCATCCGCACCTGTTCGCGGCACGACCCAAGACGATTTGCCCTGCGCCTGGCCAACGTGATCCTCGGCGAGAACATGAGCTCGCGCCTGTTCCAATCCATCCGCGAGGAGCACGGCCTGGCCTACAGCATCTACTCGATGCCCAACTTTTATCACGATACCGGCAGCCTCACGATTGCCGCTGGGCTGGACACCGCCCACACGCAAAAGGCGCTCAAGCTCATCCTAGCCGAGCTGCGGTGCCTCACTGAAAAACCGCCCGGCGCCGCCGAACTGCGTCGCGCCCGAGACTACCTCATCGGTCAGCTCGAACTCAGTCTCGAGAGCACGGAGAGCCAAATGAACTGGATCGGGGAGCAGTTGCTGGGCTTCGATCAAATCATCCCGCCCGACGAAATAAAGGCTCGCCTCAATGAAATTCGACCTAGTGACATCCGCCGCATCGCCCGCGATTTTTTCCGACCGGAACGCCTTTGCTTATCACTCGTCAGCCCACTAAAAAACGACCGTGCCCTGCGCAAACTGCTCGAGATTTGACCACCAATGGCCTGCCCGCTGATCCAGGAAATTGAGACCCGGCACACGCCTGAGTCGCTCACCGAACATCTCCACGCCGAGCCGGGGACAATCCTACTGCGCTCCGGCACGATGGAGCACGGCGAGCGCTTCAGCCTTGTCGCCGCGAAACCGTTCCTGCGGTTTGAGTCGTACGGCTCGCGCTGCGAAATTGAGTCGGCGGCCGGCCGACGCACGCTGTTTGGCAGTCCGTGGAAACTGCTCGAGAGCCTCGCCGGCCGCTACGAGTTGCTTGAGGAAATCGACCTGCCGTTCCCGCTCGGCGGCTGCTTCGGCTACTTCGGCTACGAGTTGAAACAATTCACCGAGCCGCACCTGCCGCTAAGCACCC
>DASCOW010000062.1:0-3111 GCA_036012205.1 Verrucomicrobiota bacterium | reverse complement strand
GCACGCACCAAAGACGGTTGCGCCCAGGTTTCTCATTTTCCCTCCTGTACCATTCAAAAGTCTTGAACTCCGCGCTGCCGCCAAACATGCCGGTGATCGCTCCCTCGCTGTGGCGTTTGCTGATTCCCTCGGAATAAATCTCCAAGCCACCCTGCATGAAAATTACCCCAGGCGTACTTGAGGCATCGTTGAAATTACCAATCCTCCTTTCATCCGGTTCCCAAAATAAAATATCATCAGATCTAAACTGATTGCGTTTGAAAGAGACCGTTTTGTTACCGCTCCTAATCGCCCCGTAAGTCGTAAATCTGGTCACGACACCGTTCATGACGTAACTGCTACAGTCCTGGTAACCACTCTGCCGGCGTTGCTTGAGATCCTCCGTTTTTTCAGCAACACAAATGAAAGATCCCTTATTGCTGACGTAGGACCACAGTTGACCCAACTCAGGGCGAAAGCGTGATTCGCCCTTTGGTACACTACGGTTGGAATAGTTGTAAGCCCAGCCATAGGTTTGCACGCCCCAGTTTGGATAAGTCATGTAGTCGTCGTGATCGTCGGAGTACATGTGGACACCTAGCAGGAGTTGTTTCTGGTTGTTCAGGCAGTTGGTGCGATGGGCCTGGCTCTTAGCCTTGGCGAGTGCCGGCAGCAGCAGCGCCGCCAGAATGGCAATGATCGCAATAACCACAAGTAACTCAATCAGCGTAAAGCCCCTACGGTATCGGCTTCGCTTGGGTAAAAGTAACTGTCCTGTTTTCATGAGTAAACCTGTTAACCCCGAACCGCAACCTAATCCCTAATTCAAAGCTCTGCAACCCCTGTTTGCACTTCTTAGCCTAGACGTTTGGCCCAGCGACGAAGCTGTTTGTTGACCTCTTTCGTGCCGGGAGAACCGACTGCAGTACGCTTGGCCATGGCCTGTTTCAGGTCGAATATCTCCAGCGCGCTGGTCCTGAATTTCCGGCTGACGCCCTGCAGTTCCTTGAGCGTCACCTGATCCAGCGGCTTGGCCAACTGCTCGGCCAATGCGACGACTTCGCCGACGAGGTGGTGCGCCTCGCGGAACGGCACCTTCTGCCCGACGAGATAGTCTGCCAGGTCGGTCGCGAGCAGGTCGGGATCTGAGGCGGCGTCGGCGCATGCGGCGGCGTTTATGCTGGTGTGCTGCAGCATGGCTGCTGTCAACCGCACGGTGGCGCGGACGGTGTCGACGCTGTCGAACAACGGCTCCTTGTCTTCCTGCAGATCGCGGTTGTACGTCATCGGCAATCCTTTCAGCAGCGTCAGCAACGAGACGAGGTTTCCGACAAGTCGTCCGCTTTTGCCCCGGGCCAGCTCGGCGATATCCGGATTTTTCTTTTGCGGCATGAGCGACGAGCCGGTCGTGTACGCGTCGGCGATGCGGATGAAATCAAACTCGCTGCTTGACCACAGGATGATGTCCTCCGCGAGCCGCGACAAGTGCACACCCAGCAGCGATGCGACGAAGCAGAACTCCACCGCGAAGTCGCGGTCGCTCACGGCGTCCATCGAGTTTTGAGAGACCACAGGCCGTCCCTGCCGATCCTCAAAGCCCAGCGTCGAGGCGACTTGTTTGCGGTCGAGTGGCAGTGTGGAGCCGGCCAGCGCGCCGCTGCCCAGCGGGCAGACGTTCACGCGTGAGAAGGCGTCGAGCAGCCGCTCACGGTCCCTCTCGATCATCTCGACGTAGGCCAGTAAATGGTGTGCGAGGTACACCGGCTGAGCCCGTTGCAGGTGCGTGTAGCCGGGGATGACGACATCGTCGTTCGCCTGCCCAAGTGCGACGAGCGCCTGTTGCAGCGAGCGCAGCTCCAGCTCCAGTTCGACGATCTCGTCGCGGAGCCACATCCGCATGTCGAGAGCGACCTGATCATTGCGTGACCGGCCGGTGTGCAGCTTGGCTCCTGCGGGCTCGCGCCGGGTCAGCTCGGCCTCGAGGTTCATGTGGACGTCCTCGAGAGCCTCATCCCACTCGAAGCGGCCGGCCTCGATGTCGTTGCCGATGGCCTCGAGCGCGCGGACGATGCGCTTGGCCTCGGCCTTGGTGAGCACGCCGATGCTGCCCAGCATGGTGGTATGGGCAATCGAGCCTACGAGGTCATGCCGCCACAATCGGCGGTCGAACGAGATCGACTCGGTGAACTTGGCCACGTCCTGACCTGGCCCACTACTGAACCGGCCGCTCCGCGACACTGGCGATGTTTTCTTCATCCGGCAGGAGGTTTTACGGTAGGCCGTTGGGCTTTCCAACAAAAACCCAGCGTCTCTTGCGTCGGGGCACACGCGCTCCGCGTTTGGGTTCCGGTGCTATGCCGGAATAGTGGGAGGGCAGCTGAATCGTTCGGGCAAGCCTTTGACGGGGGATGGCCGAACCGGCATAATGGGGCGCGTGCCTTCTCCATTCACCGCGTTTGACCAAGGGAAACCTTTGACGCGCCAGCGGGCATGCCTTAGCGTCCCCCGCCTTTGTTAAAAGACAATGTTGAGTTTTCTGAGCAAAATTTTTCCGAGTAAAAACGAGCGACTGGTCAAGAAGTTGGCCACCCGCGTGGGGGAGATCAACCGGCTGGAGGAGGAACTGCAGGCCGGCTTGCCGGATGTCCTGCTCCAGAAGACACAGGAGTGGAAGGAACGTTTCTCGGCCATCGAGGATGACCGGGAGCTTAAGCAGGAGCTGGCGGTTGTTCTTCCGGAGGCGTTTGCGGTGGTGAAAAACGCCTGCCGCAGGCTTTATGGCACCGATGTGCATGTGCGCGGCCACGATCTCAAGTGGGAGATGATTCCGTACGATGTTCAGCTCGTCGGCGGCATGGCGCTGCACGAGGGTAACATTGCCGAGATGGCCACCGGCGAAGGCAAGACGCTCGTCGCCACGCTGCCAGTTTACCTTAACGCCCTTTCCGGGCGCGGTGTGCACCTCGTGACAGTCAATGACTACCTTGCCCAACGAGACAGCGAGTGGATGGGTGCCATCTACAAATTCCTCGGACTGAGCGTCGGCTGCATCGTGCACGACATGAACCCGACCGAGCGCCGAGCTCAGTACAACTGCGACATCACCTACGGCACCAACTCGGAGTTTGGTTT
>DASCOW010000061.1:0-9805 GCA_036012205.1 Verrucomicrobiota bacterium | reverse complement strand
ACCGGCTGCAGCGGCCTTTTCACGGTAATCGACCGTGAGCGGGAAAAAGTCCAGACCCGGACGGGGCTTGGATGAACCGCAGGCTGCGACCAGGACGATGGTGTCTCCGAGTTGGACGGTTACTGAGCCGTCCGCTTGTTTGGCTATTTTGCCGGATTCAATATGAATCTCTGCGCCGCCAACGTTGGCGGTTACTTTGTGTGACATGTTTATCTTTCTGTACTGTCACACTCGCCGGCACGGAGAACTTCATTCAATCTCCCAAGCGGCAAGGGGGCTGAATGAAATACTCAGAACCAACGAGCGCGACGATTCACGCGACTCAGTCTCGGACAACAGTGGATCGGGCCGCGATTTCCAATCCGCCGGAGGGATACTTTCCTCCGGCATGGCGTTGCCAAAAAATCATTGAAAGGAGGGACCGAACCGGCCCATGCGACTTTTAGTGCCTCAACTTGAGGCGCTGGGTCAGTGAGCGATACCGATTGGCGTCGTGGCGGTGGACATAGTCCAGCAGGCGGCGACGCCGTCCCACCATCATGAGCAGGCCGCGCCGCGAGGCGTGATCCTTCTTGTTGCCCTTCAGGTGCTCGGTCAAGTGGTTGATCCGCTGCGTCAACAACGCGATCTGGACATCCGCGGAGCCGGTGTCCGTCTCATGAAGGCGATATCCTTCGATTGTGCTGGCCTTCTCTTCCATTCCTATCAGTCTCTTTTGCCTCTCTCCTCTTCTCGAAAAGGCGGGGCAACGTACCAGCAAAAACCGTGTTGTAAAGCACTTTAATCCTGTTTTTTACGATTATTAGCCACGCCCATCCTGCCCGTTTGGCCAAGCGGGGCGCCGTTTTGCCCTGCGCTCGGCCGAAACGCAACATTGACCACCGCCAAACGGATCCTACACTCCGCCCCGTGCCATTCAAGCGATTGACACTGTGCGGGTTGCTTCTCTTGACCGTTTCGGTCAAGGGCGAGAGCCTTGTCTCCGATTATTCCATCTGGAAGTACATCGAGGGCAAAGCTGAGGCCTCCACCCCCCCCACTGCTTGGCGGAAATTAGCTTTCGACGACGCCCATTGGAAAGAGGGCCGCTCCGGGTTCAGCATCGGTTTTGGCGACTACGATGCCCCCACACAGCTTTGGGGCATGCCCCGCGTTTACCCGTCGCTGTTCCTCCGCAAAAAGTTCACCTTGGCGAATACCGACTGGATTCAGTCGCTGGTGATGCGGGTCGACTATGACGACGGCTTCGTTGCCTACCTCAACGGCACCGAGGTGGCACGGCGCGGCTTGGCCGGCGAGCCGGATCAGCCGGTGCCGTTCGACGCCCCCGCCGCTGTCCACTCGCGCGGTAATCCGGAACTGATCGACCTCGCTCCGTACAAGTTACTGCTCCAACCGGGTGAAAACATCCTTACCGTGCAGGCACACAACTCCACGGTCATGAGCAGTTGGTTCGCCTTTCACGTCGAGTTGCTGGCCAACATCGTGCGCGGGCCGTTCATCTCGGCCACCACCGACACCGACACAAAGATCGCCTGGAGCACGCTACACCCGACCACCTCGATCATCGAGTATGGCCCCACCCTCGCGCTTGGAAAACGGGTGGTGAGCGAAACATCGGTGACCAACCATGTGCTGCAAATCACCGGTCTCGAGCCGCACACCGAATACCACTACCGGGTCGGCGGCGTGGCGGAGGACACACCACGCTACTCCCGGCTCGCTGCATTCCAGACGCTAAAGCCAAGCGGCCCGGTCAAGCTGCTGCTGCTGGGCGACACCGGCCGGGGGAACCTGATACAGCACAAGATCGCCACGCTGCTCCGCAACGAAGAGCCGGACGCCGTCATGATCGCCGGCGACATCGTGTATCCGAGCTTCACAACGAAATACGAGGAATACCGCCACTTCAGCGTGTACAAGGAGCACATGAAATCGACGCCGTACTTCACCGCGATCGGCAACCACGACCTCTACGACGGCGACTCAGCCTACCTCAACGCCTTTCACCTGCCGACGAACAACCTCCTCTCGCTTGGCTTGAAAAACCCGACGGTGGAATATCCATTTTCCGGCACGGAACATTTTTACTCATTTGACGTCGGCGACGCACACGTCTCGGTGCTCTACAACCCATGGTATGCGTTCCACAACTTTTCCAAGGACACGAACCAAATCCACTGGCTCACTAACGATTTAGCCACCACCTCCAAGCCGTGGAAATTCCTGCTGACGCACTTCCCCTCAGCCTCCTCGAGTACGCACGGCTGGAGCAGTTACGATGGCAATGGTGTGCCAGACGCACTCGATTTCGGGAACACGATTTATCCGATCGTCGCGAAGTACGGCGTTGACCTCATGCTGGCCGGCCACTCGCATGCGTTCGAGAAACACAATCCGGTCGCCGGCTGCATCTCAGTCGTCAGCGGCGCAGGCGGTGCCAGCCCGTATACATTTTACCGCTACTTCCCCGGCTCGTCGCAATATTGGTCGCGCAACAACGCCGCGCGCATCTCGATCAACGGCGAACAACTCAGGCTTGAAGCACTCGATCCCGACGGCGAAGTATTCGACTGGTTCGTCGTGAACCGCAGGATGCCTGAACGCGAGGCATGGCCGGCGGCCTGGCACACGCCACTCATTGAGACGCAGCCTGCCAACGACACACTCGGCAACCTCAACGGGCAGACGTTTGACTTGATCGGCGAGCCGATCCCCACCGTCCACGGCGGAAGCGCCAACCTTGGCCAAGTGCACGTCAACAACGACCGCACCCACGTTTACATCGGCTTCGAGCAGGCGATGATTCATTCCGGCCAGAATGTTTTCCTGTTCATCGAGTCGCCCAAGCGAGACGGCGTCACCGACCTCGCCGGACTGGGCGACGGCAAGGTGGACTTCAACGGCGAGGGTGCCGACGGGCTCGACTACCTGCAAAACCTCACCTTCTCCAACTTCAAGCCAAGCGTCGCGGCGATCCTCGGCGACGAGCGGGCCGACCGACAAGCCCGACTCCTTGGCCGACCCGGATTCACCATCAAGGTGCGCACCGGCGAGAACCCGGAGGACTTCACCCTTGCACCCTTCCCGCTTGGCCAAGGCGTGTTCCACCTTGATCAGGCATTCACTGACGTGGCCGGCGCAAGGCTTCAGCAGTTCAACCGCTCACCGCAGCAGTTCAGCCAACCGGAGGAAGTCGATGCCAGCTTCATCGAGGCTGCCATCCCTTACACAGCTCTTGGCGATCTGAAGCCGGGCGACGAAATCAGCATCGGTGCCGTCGTCGGCACCAAGGTCGTTTATGGCAACCAGTACCGCCAACTCGACACCGCCCATCTCGGCAAAAGCTTGAAGACCGGGAAAGATCTCATTTTCAACCTGAATGTTTACCAACTCGAGAGCTTAAAAGTGCGCCTGGCCATCGACCCCGACCCGGACAACGACGGGCTAACCACCGCCCACGAACGCGAACTCGGCACCAACCCGGCCAAGCGCGACAGTGACGGCGACCTGCTGCCCGACGGCTGGGAAGTCGCCCGCGGCCTCGACCCCCTGAAGCACGACGGCGACGCAGCGTTGGCTCACGACCCTGACGGTGATGGCATGAGCAATGCCGACGAACTCACGGCCGGCACCGACCCACTCGATGGCGAATCCTATTTCACGCTGCAGGTTGAATCGACCGCTGACGGCATCCGCCTCCACTGGCGCGCGATCCCCGGAGCCGTCTACCAGATCATCACCGCCACGCAGGCGGCCGGACCGTACCAGGCACTTGGCCAAGAGCAACAGCTCGAGGGCGACGCCGCTGCCTGGATGGAGTTGCCCCTTCCCGCCGCTCAACTCAACCAGCCGGCCTCATATTTCCGACTGCAAGTGTCCCCCAAAGAATGAAACATACATTAACCCACAAACTTGGCCAGACGCTGGGGCTCGCCGCACTGCTGTTGGCCGCAAGTTGCGAGAAAGACAAACCCAACATGCCACCAAGCGTAGTCACCCAAAAACCGCCGATCGAAACCGCGGCTGGCCAGGCACAGCCGAGGCTTAAGACGATCATGCTGTACCTTGGCGCGGCAGAGTTGACCGTCGAGATCGCCGACGAAAACCACGAGCGCCAAGCCGGCATGATGCACCGCACGACAATGCAGGAGAACGAGGGCATGCTCTTCGTCTTCCCCTACCCGCACCAGAGCGGCTTTTGGATGAAAAACACCATTGTGCCACTGTCGATCGCCTACATCGACCGCGCAAGTCGGGTGGTCGAGATCTACGACCTGCAACCCAGCAACACCAAGCCGGTCGAGTCCCGCTCCGACCGCATCCAGTACGCGCTCGAGGTCAACCAAGGCTGGTTTGCCAAAAACGGCATCAAGCCCGGCGCCGTCATCGCCACCGATCAGGGTTCGCTAGCCGTTTCGGTCAAGGGAAAGTGAACTCGCAGCATTGACTCAAAACTTGTTTTTGGCAGAATCTCGGCCGGATGATTGACGACATCACAAAAGTCCTCGAAAACTGGGACTACCGCCTTGGCCGCGTGGACGCACGCCGAGTCAAAGGCGAGGATGGCGCTGAGAAACTGCAGCTGCGGATCGACCTCGGCCTGCTGCAGATGAATGCCCAGTTCCGCCCCGACGGCAAGCGGCCGTACGGGCATCCCACCTTGCTCGACCACTTTCTGTCCCGCCTCGAAAAACACCGCACCAAACACGGCGACGAGGATGACAACTTCAGCATCAACCCTGACGAATGCGCCAAGCTCCAGCAGGAAGCCATCCAGTACCACCACCGGAGCATCTGCAACTTCGAGTTGGAAGACTTCGGAGCCGTCGAGCGCGACACCGAGCACATCCTCGAGTTGCTCGACTTTGTGCAGGACTACGCCGAGAAGGAGGAAATCGGCCAGAGCTTTCAGCAATTTCGGCCGCAAACAATCATGATGCAGATTCGGGCCATCGGCACCGAGTTGATCGCCGAGAATAACTACGATGCTGCCATCGACGAGATCAGCACTGCGATAGAGGAACTAAACCTGTTCTACACCGAGATGGGCAGGGAGGAACTGGTGGACAGCAGCATGGAAGTTCACTCCCTGCGCGAATGGCTCGGCGACGTCGAGACTGAAGCCGCCGAGAAAAGGCCGATTACTCCGCGCGAAAAACTTCAGCACAAGCTCAGCAAAGCCATCGATCAGGAAGAATACGAGACCGCCGCCAAGCTGCGCGATCAACTCGGCAAACTAAAGGACTGATCCCGTACACAGGGGTTTTGGCCAAGCCGAACCACGAAAGTGGCGACACCGGCAAAAACAAGCCTGTTCATTCTGCCCATCCGTGTTCCAGTTCAACTTCTCCAAATCCGTGTTCATCCGTGTAATCTGTGTCTCTTTTTCGCGGTCCTTCGCAGTTAAAAGAACTTGCCCGCTCGTGGGCCTTCCCCGAAGCTTCCCGCCACCTCGGAAGCACCATGAGCGCAGACGCAAAAATACAGGAACTTGGCCTTGAATTGCCGCCTGCCCCGGCACCGATGGGTGTTTACAAACCGATCGTCATCACCGGCGACCTCGCTTATCTCTCCGGCCACGGGCCGGTGCAGTCCGACGGCACACTGATGGCCGGCCGCATCGGCGCTGACCTCGATCTCGACGCCGGCTACCGATCCGCCCGGCAGGTTGGCCTCACGATGCTCGCCACGCTCCGAGCCAACCTCGGCAGCCTCGACCGCGTCAAGCGTGTCATCAAGGTGCTCGGCATGGTGAACTCCACGCCCGACTTCCCCGACCATCCGAAAGTCATCAACGGCTGCAGCGAGTTGTTTGCCGAAGTTTGGGGCGAGGAAAACGGCGTCGGCGCACGCAGCGCTATCGGCATGGGATCGTTGCCAGGCAACATTCCAACCGAGATCGAAGCCATCTTCGAGATCGACTGATCTCCGGCATGGCGGACGACTGGCACACACTCGCCGACCCGGGCGAAATCTCCTCGCCCGCGCTCCTCGTTTACCCCAAGCGCATCGAGGAAAACATACGCCGCACAATTGCCGCCGTTGGCCAAGCGGAGCGACTGCGTCCGCACGTCAAGACCCACAAGATGGCCGAACTCGTTCAAATGCAACTCAAGGCCGGCATTACCAAGTTCAAGTGCGCCACCATCGCCGAGGCGGAAATGCTTGGCCAAGCGGGCGCCAAAGACGTGCTGATGGCCAACCAGCCGGTCGGCCCGGGAATCAACCGCTTGCTTAGCTTGGCCGGCTGGTTTCGCGACGTTCGTTTTTCCACCATCAGCGATGATGCCGAGACCGTCGGCAACCTGGCCGCAGCCGCCCAGGCGACCGGCATCACCTTGCCGGTCTGGCTCGACATTGACGGCGGGATGGGCCGCACCGGCATTGCGCCCGGCCAAGCCGCCATCACGCTATACAAACTCATCGACCAACTGCCCGGCGTCGAGCTGGCGGGACTGCATCTTTACGACGGACACCTGCATGACAGTAACCCGGCCAAGCGCTTGGCCAAGTGGCAAACTATGATGGACGAAGTGCGATCATTCCGCGCCGGCCTTGAGACCGCCGGGCTGCCAGTACCAAGCGTGGTCGGAGGCGGTACGCCGACGTTTCCGTTTCACGCACTGCACACCGACCACGAATGCAGCCCCGGTACAACAACACTGTGGGACTTCGGCTATCGAGACAACTACGCCGATCTCGATTACCAGAATGCCGCTGTTCTGCTGACGCGCGTGACCAGCAAACCGGGCAGCGACAGCATCACGCTCGACCTCGGCTACAAAGCCGTTGCTTCGGAACAACCCCATCCGCGAGTGCAGTTCATCGGCCTCGCCGAAGCCGAAGCCGTTTTGCACAGCGAGGAGCACCTGACCCTGCACTCGACAGAGGCGGGACGCTACAAAGTCGGCGACTGCCTGTACGGCATTCCGAGGCACATTTGCCCAACTGTCGCACTGTACGAGCGAGCGCACGTGGTCCGAAGCGGCAAACTCGCCGCCCAGTGGCAGGTCGCCGCCCGTTCCCGCAAACTCACCTACTGAAAACCGATGAACGAGCCTTCCAACGCCGAGACTCGCAGTCTGCGCCAAAGCCGCCGCGAGCTGTGGCTCATCCTGCTGGCCTGGATGGGATGCGCGCTCTGGGTGATCGGCTACTGCGCGGCCAACGGTTATGACCTCGCACCGGAGAATGTGTCCACCGTGCTCGGCTTTCCGGGGTGGGTGTTTTGGGGAGTCGTGACGCCGTGGATGGTGGCCAACGCATTCTCGTTTTGGTTCTGCTTGCGCTTCCTGAAAAATGACGAGGACGAGGAACCCGCGCCGTGAACGAAACCACCGCCAACTCGGCCCTCGTCAGCTTCGCGATCTATCTGTTGGGGGTCTTTGTGCTGGCCTGGCTCTCGAGCCGTGTCCGGCAGAAGAAGGAGTTCGTTGGGGAATATTTCCTCGGTAGTCGCAGCCTTGGTCTCTGGGCATTCGCGCTGACGTTCGCGGCGACGAGCTCGTCCGGCGGCAGTTTCATGGGCTTCCCGTCGCTGATTTACACACACGGCTGGGTGTTGGCTCTATGGATCGCCAGCTACATGCTGGTGCCAATCGTCGGCATGGGACTGCTCGGCAAGCGCATCAACCGGCTCGCCCGCCAATCCGGTGCGGTAACGGTTCCCGACCTCATCAAGACGCGTTTTCGCTCCGAGTCGGTTGGCCTGATCGCCACGCTGCTCGTCCTCTTTTTCATGTTTTTTTATCTGCTCGCGCAATTCAAGGCCGGCAGCAAAATCATGACCACCCTGCTGCAGGACGTTGCCATCTACCAAACAGCCGTCAACGCCGTCGCTGGCGCGATCGACGGCATACCGTGGGTTGGCAGCGCGGAACCAGACTACGTGCTGTGCCTGCTGGTGTTTGCGTTCTCGGTGATCGTTTACACGGCGTTTGGCGGCTTCCGCGCGGTGGTATGGACCGATGTGATGCAGGGCATCGTCATGTGCGTCGGCGTGATCATTCTGCTGTTCCTCACGCTTGGCCAAGTCGGCGGACTCACGAATGCCACCGAGCAACTCAAAGAGATGACGCCACCCGAGAACGGCACCGGCGTCATCACGATTGGCCAGGAGCAGGCCAAGCCGGTGACACTGCGCAAGGGCGGTTGGCTGCGCCTGGCCGACGACGGCGTCGCCCGTCTGGCCGAACAGGTCAGCTTGGCCAAGGGCGACATCCGCGTCGAGGCCAAGCTGCTCCGGATCACCACCCCGGCAGAGATTGAGCGGATCGTGCCAACCGAGTTTGATTTCGCCGTGAGCACCACATTCACGGCAGACAAAACCAAGGGCTACGGCAGCGGACGCAAGGGTGTTTATGTCAGCGCGCCGGGACCGCATCCGGAGAAGAAAGACGGCTTCCTCAACGTCTGGATTGCGATCAGCTTCTTTTTCTTCTGGGCATTCGGTGGTGCGGGGCAGCCGAGCAACATGGTTCGCCTAATGGCGTTTAACGGCACAAACGTCCTGCGCAACGCCATCCTCGCGGTATCGGTCTATTACACGGTCATTTATTTGCTGCTGGTGGTGATTTTCTGCTGCGGCCGGATTCTGCTGCCCGGGATGGAGGTGGACTCGGACCGCATCATGCCGGAGCTTGCTGCCAAGGTCACCGGTGATGCCGGCGTGCCTTGGCTGGCTGGCCTCCTGCTCGCTGCGCCGTTTGCGGCGGTGATGTCCAGCGTGGACAGCTTTTTGTTGATGGTTTCCTCTGCCGTGGTGCGAGATATTTACCAAAATCGGATCAACCCCGGCGCCAGCGAAAGTCAGCTGAAGCGGCTTTCCTACCTCGTCACGGCTGTGGTGGGAACACTGGCCATGCTCGCCGTGCTCAATCCGCCGCAATACCTGCAGGACCTAATCGTGTTTGCTACAAGCGGCTTGGCCGGCTGTTTCCTGATGCCGATGCTGCTGGGGTTGTATTGGCCCAGAATGACGGCGCAAGGCGCGATCGCCGGGATGTTGGGCGGTCTGGGCTGCCATTTGTCCCTTTATATCGCCGGGTACGCGGTAAACGGCAAATTTGAAGCCTACAAGTTTCCGATTCTGGAATTCGACCCATTCATCTGGTCGCTGACCGTCTCTGGCCTGCTTGGCTGGCTGGTCTCGCTCGGTTCTGGGCACGAGCCGGAAAATAGCTAAAAAAGTTGCCATTCCATCGCCTCGAAAGTAGCATACCTCGTCTTTTTGGACCGATAACTGTCATGAATGCGAAACAAAAAAACGGATTTACTCTCATTGAACTGCTGGTGGTCATTGCGATTATCGCTATTCTAGTCGATGCTGAAAAGGTGCTATAAGTCAACAAGGGCAGTTGTCATGAGGGGAAAAGAGGTGTCACAAACTGCAAGGAAAGCTTTCCGTCGGGGACAAAACCTTGCAAAGTAGAGCACCAGATGAAGCCGCAACAAGAGGTCTCAACGGGATATCAGGGCGATTTCTTCCGAACCGAACTCTCACGCATGGTGAATCCCAAGCACCCGATGGTAAAAGTGGCCGCTGGCATGGATTGGGAGGCGTTTGAAACAGCCCTGGAAAAAACATGGCATTCGGAATTGGGGCGACCCGGGGTGAGTACACGATTGATGGTATCGTTGCAGTATCTCAAGTACGTCCACGACCTGAGCGACGAGGGGGTGCTGGCGATGTGGGTGGAGAACCCGTACTGGCAGCATTTAAGCGGGATGAAGTTCTTCGAGCATCAAGCGCCGATCGAGGCCTCGAGCCTAAGTCGATGGCGCAAGCGCTTGGCCGAGGTGG
>DASCOW010000060.1:0-3218 GCA_036012205.1 Verrucomicrobiota bacterium | reverse complement strand
TGCCGCAGCATCTTGAGGCGCTCCTTATGTCGCACGCCGAAGCGCTGCTCCTCATCGATGATCACCAGCCCGAGATCCTTGAACCGGACACTGGGCTGAACGAGCTTGTGCGTGCCGATGACGACGTCCACCGCGCCGGCCGCCAACGCCGCAGTCACGGCGTCAGCCTCCTTCTTCGATCGGAACCGCGAGAGCAACTCCACCGAGATGGGAAACTCGGCCATGCGCTCGACGAACGTGTTGTAATGCTGCTGCGCCAGCACGGTGGTCGGCACCAGCACGGCGACCTGTTTGCCGCCCATCACCGCCTTGAACGCAGCGCGTATGGCTACCTCGGTCTTGCCGAAGCCGACGTCGCCGCAGACGAGTCGGTCCATCGGCCGGGGTTGCTGCATGTCCTGCTTGGCAGCCTCGATGGCTGACCATTGATCCGGTGTTTCCTCGAATGGAAACGATCCCTCGAATTCTCGTTGCCATGGCGTGTCGGCGCCGAACTCGTGCCCCGACTGGGCCTCGCGCGAGGCCTGCATCTTGAGCAGGTCGGCAGCAAGATCCTCGACCGCCTTTTCGGCGTCGGCCTTGGCCTTGGTCCAACGTTTGCCTCCAATGATGCTGAGCGGCGGACGCGCCTTGCCGGTGCCGACGTATTTGCTGACAAGATGCGCCTCCGACACTGGCACATACAACCGGGGTGGCTCCTGCTCCGGGTCGCGCGTGCCGTACTCGATCACGAGGCACTCCTCGCCGCCGCCGTTCTTGCTTGGGCCAGTCTCGACCGACAGCACCTTCAGCCCGTGGTAACGCCCGATGCCGTGCTGCAAATGTACGACGTAGTCGCCCGGGCTCAAGTCGGTGAAATCGATCTCCAACGCCGACCGAGTCGCTGCTGCGTGGGGCGACTTGAGCCGGCGCGGCCGCTGCGAACGGGTTCGCCCAAAGATCTCCGAGTCGGTAACGACCACCACCTTGGCTGGTTCGACGAGAAACCCGCGCGACACGCTGCCGAGCATCCGCACCGGCTTTGCCTCCGCCTTGCGCCCGGCCAAGCCGTACTCGGTCCACAACTCGTCGAACCGCTGCAGTTCCCCCTCTGTGCCGCAGATCACCCAAACCTCGTAACCGTTGCGCAGCCATCGGTGCAGTTGGCTGAAAAACTCGCGGCGCTGAGCATCGGCAATCTGCGGATCCCCCGACGACTCTCCCAGCGGTCGGTACGCGTCGAGTCCTTGGAACGGAGGGCTGTCGTCACTGTCACCTGATTCGCGGACCTCGACGATTGTGCCGCGTTCCTGCGCCTGACCAAACGCGGTTTCCCAGTCGTCGTGAAACAGGTCGTCGTCCGGCACCTGTTCGAGGTAATCGACGACGCGCTCGGCAATGTCGTCCGGCTCGATTAGCAGGCAAAGCGGTTTACCGGCGAGATAGTCGCCCAGCCGACCGATGGCGAAGCCCGAGTCGGCGGCAAGTTGCTGCTTGAGAATGCCGAGCTCGCCGCCGGGGGAGATCGTGGTGCGCTCGACCTTCTCGCGGGACACCTGCGTCTGCGGGTCGAAGGTACGCAGCGACTCAATCTCGTCGCCGAAAAACTCAAAGCGCACCGGCCACGGGCTGGCCAGCGAGAAGACATCGAGGATGCCGCCGCGCAGCGCGAGCTCCCCCTTTTGGCCGACCTGCGCCTCCGGCTCGTAGCCCTGGTCCTCGAGCCACTCAACGAGGTCGAGCGGATCGATGCGGTCACCAAGCTTGAAACAGCGAAACCTTTTTTTTAGATCACCCGGGGAAAAGGTCCGCTGCAACAGGGCGACGCCGGTGGTGACGACGACCGCGTCGGTGGCAGATTGCCGCCGCCTGGCCGACAAGTGGAGAAGCGTCTCGAGTCGTTCGCTCAGCACATCGGCATGCGGCAACCGGGCCTCGTGCGGCAGCACATCCCAAGCCGGAAAAAATAGCGGCGCCTTGGCCGAGCGCTTGGTTAAGACGGAGCGCCATGTCTCGAGTTCCTGCTGGAGTTGCTCCTGAAGTTTGCCGGTGGAGCAGACGACCACCACCGGCCGGCCCTTGGCCGAATCGGCCATAACCGCCGCCGAAAAAGCCCAAGCGCCTGGGCTGACACCGGCGAGAGACAAGATATCCCCACCCTCCGCGCCGTTCAGGACGGCCTGTAAAGCGGGAGTTTCGCGCAGCTTGGCCAAGGTGGCCGAGAGGTCTGGTTGGGCCAGACTCAATTCAGGCCGATCAAGATGGGCCAAGTCAAAGGCGCCGTCAATTTGCCTAAGGCAAAAAAACAAAAAAAAAATCAACCAGATGCTTGACAGCATCACACGGAATACCGATTGTCCTTGCAAACAATGTGTTGCAGTGATATTGCACCCTGCAAAATGGATACCCGTTTACTTGGATTGAGCGATCCAAAAAAGCACCAAAAAAATACAATTATATAGCGTTATGAAACGAGCATATAGAGCAAAAACCAAGAGGATGAGGGTCGCTGTGAAAACAGCCGCTCTCATGAGTCTGGGCATCCCGCTGGCCACGATGCCGGCCGTTGCCCAGGATGATGAAGGCGAATTGGCCCCCGTGGTCATCACTGGGTCCAACATACCCACCGTGGAATTGGAAGGACCTTCGCCGATCGTTCGGATTGACCGAGAGGAGATCAACCGTTCCGGTGCCGAGACCGTGGGCGAACTGCTTCGCCGACTGCCGCAGAACAACTCCGGATCGTATGACGAGAAATTTCAGAACTCGTTCGCGCCGGGTACATCCGGTGTGTCGCTGCGAGGCATGGGCATGCAGTACACACTGGTCTTGATAGACGGTCGCCGCATGGGCAGCTATTCAATGGCTCAGAATATGACCACGTCGTTCTCCGACTTGAATGGCATCCCGATGGCGGTTGTGGAGCGTGTCGAGGTTCTGCTGGATGGCGCCTCGGCCATTTATGGTTCGGATGCCGTTGCTGGTGTAATCAACATCATCACCCGTGAGAACTTCGAAGGTCTCGAGATTAACGTGGGCTACAGCAACACCACCGACGATGACATGGCCACACAGCGTTACTCGATCACGGGCGGCACTGTCAGTGAGAACGGCAATGCTTGGATCAATATTGATTATTTACAACGCAACTCGATGCAGATGGATGATCGCGACTACTCGGCAAGTGCCAACCAAGGCCCGAAAGGTTATGACTTCCGATCCTCCTCCGGCAATCCGGG
>DASCOW010000059.1:0-4447 GCA_036012205.1 Verrucomicrobiota bacterium | reverse complement strand
GTGCCCTGTGAAAGGTTGCTTTTATGTGCAGGCTAACCAGATGCCGGATGGTCGGCCGATTTGTCCTGTGTGCAAAAAGCTATTTCCATGAAGCGCTTGGCCAAGCGATAGAACCTTATGCTTTGAGCAAAAAAAAAATCAAAATGAGAACTGTATACCAAGTCAAGCGATACGCCTTCACGTTGATTGCGTTACTGGTGGTCTTCGCCATTATCTCCATCCTGGCGGCATTGCTGCTGCCGGCCCTGGCCAAGGCCAAGGCAAAAGGGCAGGGTACCTACTGCCTGAACAACACCAAGCAACTGGCCCTCTGCTGGTTCATGTACGCCACAGACAATGACGATTCCATCATCAGCAACGGGCTTAGTAATGACCCGAATGAGGTAAGAAAGTTTGGGTTTCCCTGGATCAATCCGGGCTACTGGGTTCAACGCCTGCCCGATGCCACCAACACCGCCATCATCGCGAAGGGACAGCTCTTCAAGTACAACGACTCGGTGAAGATTTACCAGTGCCCCTCGCATCCGGATATGATGTTCAGCAAGCGTATCTACACCCCGGCCCGGAGCTACTCGATGAACGGCCACATGGGCGGAACGATTACCTGGGTGCAGGGTGCCCAATATCCGCCCCACAGGAAGATGTCCGACATCAAGAGCCCGCCGCCGTCCAACGCGTTTGTGTTTCTCGACGAAAACGAGGGCACTATCGACGACGGCTACTTCGCCATCCCCGTTTACGCGGCTAACCATTGGCAAAACTCTCCCGCCTACTGGCACAACGGCGCCGGCACATTCGGTTTTGCCGACGGCCATTCCGAGGCCTGGAAATGGCTCGAGGATCGCACGAAACAAAAACGTGGCCACAACGCCTCGCCAAGACCGGGCGGTGACCGGGACCTGCTCCGGATCAAAAAGGCCATCATCATCGATCCCCGCAAGGATAGAATCCCGCACTGAGCCGGCAACTTCACTCTCGACACCTTCGCCGCCGCCATTGACCATCGGTCGATGCAGGAGATTCAAATCGTCCGGCTCACACGCGAATGCGAGGTCACGCAAATCCCCACTGGCCAGAAAATGACCATGGACGCTGACACGCCGGTGGACATCACCCAGTCGCTCGGTGGTACGTACACCGTGTGCACGCCGCGGGGACTCTTCCGCATCGACGCCCGCGACGCCGACGCGCTTGGCTTTGCGGTGCCGGATGAGGCCAAGCTGCGCGAATTCGGTGAGCCTGTCACCGAGCCGGAAGTTTGGGACGCGCTCAGGCAGGTTTACGATCCGGAGATTCCGGTGAACATCGTTGACCTTGGCCTTGTGTACGACCTCGTCATGGAGAAATTACCGGAGGGCGATGGCAGACGGGTGCAGATGAAAATGACACTCACCGCGCCCGGTTGCGGCATGGGGCCGGCGATCGCCGCCGACGCCCAAAACCGCATCCTCTCCCTTCCCGGCATCGACGATGCCAGCGTCGAGGTTGTTTGGGACCCACCTTGGCACCAGTCGATGATCAGCGAGGAGGCCAAAAAGACCTTGGGCATTGCCTAAGCCGCCGTGCGTCGGGCCCCTAAAACTTTCCTTCGCGTTTGGCTGATCGCCGTCGTGTTTTCCGTATGGTCTGGCGGACTCCGCGCCGCTCCAGTTGTCACCGAAATGCAGCCGCGTTACGGGCGCCCCGGCACACGCGTTGTCTTCACCGGCAGCGACTTACAGTCGGTGAGCGGAGTCAAGTTTGGCGCCGCGCTGGCCGACTGGGAGCCGGTCGCCATCACTGATGGGCAGGGCAGGCCGCATGTGTTAGAGATTCACGCCACTGTTCCCAACGCTGCCACTACGGCCGAGCCGGTTCTCGTTACGCCTTTCGGCGATATCACGATGCCGATGCCGTTCGGCGTCGCGCCGCGCATCACCGGATTTCATCCCGTGCGAGGTTGGCAGGGGACGATTGTGACCATCGAGGGACAAAATTTCACTGGCGTCACGGGAGTGAAGTTCGGCGACCGCCCGGCTAACTTCAGCGTCACGGCCGCGACGCAGATCCGCGCCGTCGTCCCGGCGGATGTCACCAACGGCGCGATCACCATTTCGCACGATGAATCCGGCACTAGCAGCGAGCCGTTCATCGTCGCCGGGCCGGGGCCGATCATCGACAGCCTCGACTCGTGGGTGGGTGCGCCCGGCGACCCGATCGTCATTCGCGGTATCAACTTCAAGCCGGTCGCCGCCGTTTGGTTTGGCAGCGTTCGGGCCAGCTTCACCGTCGTGGCCGACACGCAGCTCAAGGCCACCGTCCCGGCCGCTGCCAGCGGCAGGATCACCCTCGCCTCCGCGCTTGGCCAAGCGAGCACCGGGGACACGTTCACCATCACCCGCGCGCCGGTCATCACCGGTGTGTCGCCGACGGTTGTTGCGCCCGGCATGAAGGTGACTCTACGCGGAGTGAATTTTCGGCAAATCACTGCCGTGCACGTCGGCGCGGCCAAGGTGGCGGGGCAAAGCACGCCGTCACCGCAGCAGCTCGACTTCACCGTGCCTGCCAATGCGATGAGCGGCTTGGTGAAAGTCACCAACCCGTTCGGCTCTGGGGCGAGCGACGCGGCACTCACCGTGACCCGAGCGCCGGTGATCGACTCGTTCGACCCGACACTCGCCGAGCCGGCCAAGTGGGTGACGCTGCGCGGGGCAAACTTCACCGGTGCCACCCGCGTGCTGCTCGGCGAAATGGCGGTGAGGTTCACTGTGACTGCGCCGACACAGATTCGCGTTGAGTTGCCACTCAACGCTGCGACCGGCACGTTGATGGTGCAAAACGCGTTTGGCTCAGACTCGACCGCCGACAAGCTGATCCTTATTGGCAACGGCCCGTACCTCACCGGTTTCGAACCGGACACCGGCGTTGCCGGTGCGAAAGTGAAGCTGCACGGTCGCAATCTCGACCGCGCCACGGCGGTGGAGTTCGGCGGTGTGAAGGCGGCTGCATTCACCGTGTCGGCGCCGACGCAGCTTAGCCTAACCGTGCCGCCGGATGCCCGCTCCGGGCCGGTCAAGCTGCTCAGCGCGCTTGGCGATTTCACGAGCGCGCAGAACTTTTTTCTGCCGCCGCGCCTAGCTAAGCCGGAGACGTTGGCGGCCAAGCCGGGCGACGTGGTGGAGTTCGACGGGCGTAATTTTCTCGGCCTCGAGTCGCTGCACATTGGCGGGAAGGCCGTGCCGTTCGATGTGGTGGCCAACGACAAACTCAAGTTCACCGTGGCCGACGACCTGCTCGGCGGCGGTATCGAGTTGGCCGCGCCGAGCGGGCGCTGGATCAGCACCAACTCGTTCGCCGTGCTGCCACGCATCGACTCATTTGAGCCGGTCATCGGCCCAGCTCAAACCATGGTCACCGTTCGCGGCGCCGGTTTTCACGAGATTCTGTTTTTGAAATTCGGCACTGGCGTGGCGGCGTTTGAGCGCAAGTCGGCGGGCGAACTCGTGGCGCTCGTGCCGTCAAATGCCTCGACCGGCCCGGTCTCCATCATCACGCCCGACGGCGAGGTGGCCAGCGTCGCAACCTTCACCGCCACGGCTCCTGGCGATCTGCAGATGACCTCGACCGTCGCCAAGCCGGATTACCGGCCGGAACAGCCGGTTGAAATCAACAGTCGCCTCGTTTTCTTCGGACCAACAGTCGCCACGCAGGTGATGGTGGCCAACCAGCTCCCGGCCAGTGTCACGCTGCTCGCGGCCATGCCGGAACCGACGCAGGTGCTCGCCGACGGACGGACACTCGTGTACGCGCTTGGCCAAGTGGAACCGGGCGCCACCACCGATTTTCAGCTCACGCTGCTGCCCTTGGCCAGGGGGCAGTTCACCAACGTCATTCGCGCCACGGCATTGGAGGGTGACATCGTGCCGACCAACAACGGCGCGATCACCCGTTTCGTGGTGTACGAGCCGGGCGACATCCGGTTGGGCATCAGCGCCGATCCGTTCGGGCACACCTTCACGCTAAGTTGGACGGAACTGGGCCTGCCGGTGACGGTGGAGACCGTGTCGTTCCTCCCCGGCAACAATTGGCGCGACTTGCCGTTCGAGCCGTGGACCGTCGGCGCCAGAACCTTCGTGACACTGAAAAAATTCGGTCCCCAGGCTTTCTTTCGCCTGCGGATGGATTTGGGTGGGAACTAGCGGTCAGCGAGTTTTTGCATTAAACAATCGGCGACCTGCCCGACCGGTAGCTTTGAGAGATCGGCATTCGGCGCGGCAAGGACGTTGTGCAACTGTCCCCACGGACCAAAGCGTTTTGGATCGGTAGGCCCGAAGAGAGCGATGACGTCCTTCTGCATAGCTGCCGCCAAGTGCATGGGACCGCTGTCGTTGGCCAGCACCAAATCGGCTGAGTCGATCAGCGCGGGAAGTTCTTCAATCCCGGTGCAGCCGGACAGGTTCACGAATCG
>DASCOW010000058.1:0-2807 GCA_036012205.1 Verrucomicrobiota bacterium | reverse complement strand
CAAAGCAGTGGATGACACCCTTGCTGGTGCTGGCGTACAGTTGGCCATCGGCGACGGCTAATCCGAACACTTCACCGTCGACTTTGCCTTGCCACAGTAGTTTGCCGTCTTTTGCGCTGTGAGCCACCACTTCATTGTGGCCGCCGGTGATGAGGGTTTGCCCGGCGAGCACCATGCTGAGAGGTTGACTGCTTGGCACTCGCCAGGCAAAGCATTCCTGCATGCCGGTTTGCACCTCGTCGAGCTGCTTCCCGAGTTGGGCGGCCTCTGTCAAAATCTGTTTGCGCCTGTCGGCGGCTTTCACTTTTTTCAACTCATCCTGCAGTTTTGCCAGCCTGCTTTTTAGTGGACGCCGCTTGCGGGCGAGGTCGAGGTAGCGGCTACGATTCAGCGCGCTCAGCTCGGTGTCGCTCTGGAGGAAGGATCGCGATGGAGTGACGATCATGTGATTGCCCTTGAATGTGGCCAGTTGATCCGCCTCGTTTGACTGGACGAAACCCAGCGTGCCGGTTTTGCCAGGGCCGAAAACCAGATTGTCGCCGGTCAGCAGAGCGTAGGTGCCGCCTTGGCCGCTTACGACGCGGATGCGTTTGCCATCGGCGCGACTGAGGACAACGGGGTTGTTGCGACCGGCTGGGACGTAGAGCCGCGTGTGTGACGCCAGCATGTAGCCCTGCGCCGGGAGATCGGTCTGTTTTTGCTGCCACTTGATTTTGCCGGTGACGGCGTCGATCGCTGTGATCAGCACGCCCTCGGAGGGGAACATGCCAGCGGCGCAGTAGGCCATGTCGCCGATGACAATGATGCCGGTTCGCAGCGGCCAACGGGAAATGATCCGCGCGTTGCCGGGGATGCGGTAGTCCTTTGGGCCGAGTTGTGTCTTCCAAATCAACTTGCCGCTCTTGGCGTCGAGGCAGTAGGCACTGCCGTCGTCCGAGCCGACGAACACTCGCTCCTCGTCGATTGTGGGAGCTAGGCGCACTGGCCCCTCGGTGAAGTATGTCCAGTGCTGCTTGCCGGTCGCGGCGTCGAGGCAGTAGATTTTGTCATCGGCCGATGAGCCGTAATAAAGGAGTCCGCCGGCAATGACTGGATGGTAAGCGTAGTCGAAGATTTGCCGCGACTTCAGGTCGTAAACCTTGTTCCAGCCGTCCCACTTGGCCTCGCCGCGCCAGGCGGGGCGAGGGGCGTGTTTGGAACGGTGCACCCATCCATCGGTGAACGGTGCGAGCAACGATTCCTTGGCAATGCCGGATCGGGAGTAATCGTGCTGGTAGGTCGGCCAGTCTGCCGCTTGGGCAAGCGCGGCCAGATTGAGCAGGCAAATCGCCGAAAAAGAACGTGAAACCGTGGGCAAAGACATAAATCGCGGTGGATTTTTAGGCAGTTGACTCCATGGGTGCAATGTAAACCCGCCATAATTGGCGAACGGCTCCGGATTAGCACGGTTTCTGCTTAGTTTTTTCCGTGATGTTAGCTTTAGGCACAGGAACAGTTATTTTAATGGTGACGGCGGGCGTTGGTTTAGGGCTTGTCGGCGGTTGGTGTGCGTTTCGTTGGAGGCACAAGGGGAGGGTGTTCAGCGAGAGCGACCGTGATTTTTTCAAGAATCTCCTTTACCGGGCTGAGACCGCCGAGGCTAATCTTGAGCAATTGGAGCCGGAAATGGGTCGGACACGCGATCGTGCCAACATTCTCGAGGACAGCCATCGGGTCATACAGGAGGAGTTGGCCAATGAGCGGCAGTTCAACCTTTCGGTCAATGCCGAGTTGAGCCGCGAACGAGCCCACCGCAAGTTCCTCGAAGAGAAGCTGAGCGTTGAAGAGGAGGCTCTTGAGGCCGAGCGCCATCGGTTCGACGGCGAATTGGTCAATCTTGCCAAGAGAATCGACAAGAACACTCGGACGATCGCCGAGTCCCTACCCGGCGACAGGGAAGTCGCAGAGTCGGCATTCGCAGATGCCTCATACTAGCCCGGCATCCACCGGGGGAGGGTCGTTGATTTTCTTTTGACAACGGTTGGAATCATGCCATTTTGCCCAACCAGATTTGGCTGCTGACGATCGTCAAGCGGCCAACTGAGCATTCCTTCAAACAAAGATGAAACGGCTTTTTTTGAAAAACAGCCTTGGAGGCCTCGTCGCCTCTGCCGCTGCGGTCTTGGTTTCCATTCCTGCGTACGGGGCACCGAGCCTCAAGACACTGAGTAAGTCCTGCTTCATTCTTCACGATCCGTCGGGCAAGTATGATGTTAGCCCAGAGTGGGAGGAACCTGCCAAGGTCATGAACAGGCTGGCCATCCTCCCGGATTTGACCAAGCGCATCAAGGATGTTGTCACCTCAGACCACGGCAACAAGTCGGTGCTGATCGTTGGTGACGCCTCGTCGGCTTACCGCTACTACCTCGCGAGTCTGGCTGTCAGCGGTGATCCGCAGTTTGCCAAGTTTGCCCATCTCGAGATCGATCTGCCGAAGATCGTCGAGGGCCACACGCTGCTTGGCCAAGTGCAGGAATATTGGCAGAAGGAAATCAGCAAACCGGCGCTCGGTGAGGATATCATTCTCTACATCTCAAACCTCAGTTCGATGATCGGACTGGGCGCGTCGAACCGATCCTCCACCGGGGTGGAGACGCTGTTCGCGCCGAACATCCAGGGCGGCAAGATGCGCAGCATCGCGTTTATCGACTACTTCAACTACTCGCGTGTTCGCTCCGACAACAATTACGTGATCAACTCTTTCGGCGACACAGTTTTCCTGCCGGAGTACGGGAGCGACGACATCAACGGCATTCTGCTCAACTACT
>DASCOW010000057.1:0-7444 GCA_036012205.1 Verrucomicrobiota bacterium | reverse complement strand
CCAGCGATTACCTATATCCTCACCGGATTCCAGATACCGGGATTCGCCAGCATGGGGGCTTGGCTGAGCTACGGACTGGGGAACGAAACGGACAATCTCCCGTCATTTGTCGTGTTGAACTCCACATGGACTGGGCGCAAGGAGGCGCAAGCGCTTTTCAGCAGACTGTGGGGCTCGGCATTCCTTCCGTCCAAGCATCAGGGAGTGCTCCTTCGTACGGCGGGCGATCCGGTGTTATTTCTATCCAACCCCAAGGGGATCAACTCCAAGACACGCCGACGCATGCTCGATGCTCTCGAGGAGTTGAACCAGCAGCAGTTAAGCGAAGTGGGAGATCCCGATATTCAGGCGCGTATATCCCAGTATGAAATGGCATTTCGCATGCAGTCCTCCGTTCCGGAATTGACCGATCTGAGGAAGGAATCGGAGTCCACTTTTGAAAAATACGGACCTGATTCCAAAAAGGAGGGCACCTTCGCCTACAACTGCCTGATGGCCCGGCGTTTGGCCGAGCGGGGTACGCGGTTCACTCAGATTTTTCACCGAGGCTGGGATCAGCACTTCAAGCTGCCTAAGGATTTGCCGAACCAGTGCCGCGACATCGATCAGCCGGTCGCCGCGCTCATCAATGATCTCAAGGAGAGGGGGCTGTTCGATGATACTTTGATCGTGTGGGGAGGGGAGTTCGGCCGCACCATTTACTGTCAAGGTAAATTAACCCAGACCGAATACGGACGGGATCACCATCCCAAGTGTTTTACCATGTGGATGGCGGGTGGCGGGGTCAAACCGGGCATCGTCCACGGAGAGACGGACGAGTTTAGCTACAACGTGGTTCACAATCCTGTCCACATTCATGAGATCAATGCCACAATTCTCCACTTGATGGGCATCGACGCCTGGAGATTTAGCATGCCATTCCAAGGGCTCGATGCCCGGTTAACTGGGGCAACCCGGGCTGAACCGGTGAGCGATATCATGCTGTAGTGGTTTAATCCCGCGGCGTTTGGTCAAGCGGTAAATTATCTCCTGTCGGTTCGAGGTGTTGACAACCATGTTTGCCGCTTGGGAGAGTTCGCCCCAGCCGTGATCCAGCGTGTCGGGACATTTATTCTGTTTGGCTTGTTCGTCTCCACAATGTTGGCGGCGGAGCAGCACTGGTCGTTCCGGCCGATGAAAAACGCGGTAGTGTTGGGAGACACGCATCCTGTCGATTTTTTTGTCAGTCGAAAGTTGAGCGAAAAAAAGCTCAGGTTTTCAGTCGAGGCGAATCGCACAACGCTGCTTCGGCGTGTGACGCTAGACCTCACGGGGCTACCGCCAACGTCGGAAGCCGTTCAGTCCTTCACACAGGACAAGCGCAACACGGACTCGGTCTTCGTGGAGACCGTCGATGCGTTGCTTGCCTCACCCCGCTACGGGGAACGCTGGGCACAGCATTGGCTCGATGTCATTCGCTGGGCGGAGACGGTCGGATTCGAAACCAACCTCGAGCGGCCCAACGCATGGCATTATCGCGACTGGGTTATCCACGCGTTAAACTCCGACCTTCCTTACGACCAATTTATACGCGATCAACTTGCCGGCGACATCACCGGTGCCGATGCCGCCCTTGGCTTTCTGGTTTCCGGCCCGGCGAACTTGCCCGGGCAGGTGGGCCGCGATGAGGAGGCCATGCGCTCGGCGCGTCAGGACGAACTAGATGAGGTCATCCGCACCGTGGGCCAAAGCATGCTCGGTCTCACTCTGGGCTGTGCCCGTTGTCACGAGCACAAGTTCGATCCCGTCACCATGCGCGATTACTACGGTTTGCAGGCCATTTTCGCAGGACTGCGCTATGGGGATCGACGTCTGCGCGGCGAGAAGAACGACCGGTGGGCCGCGCAACTGCCCGCGGCTCGGAAACGACTTGGCGAACTGGGCGCAAAACTCGAAGGACAACGACTCAAGTTCAGTCTCCGGGAACCGCTCGCCAACGTGCATTCGGATGAGTTTGCACCGGTCACTGCCAGCGCCATACGCATGAATATCGATGCCACGGCCAATGGCAGTGAGGCATCGTTATACGAGTTTGAAGCGTGGACCACGGATGGCGTAAACGCAGCGTTGGCCTCAGGAGGCGCCAAGCCTTCTGCTTCCAGCTTCGCGCTCGCCAACCAGACCCGACATTTTGAAAATCTCACCGACGGCTCGGTGGACCGACGGCAGGCTTTTCCCTGGGTCTCCGCCAAGGGCGGGGCGGCTTGGCTTCGAGTGGACTTCGCCCAACCGGTGGCGCTCAACCGCATCACATGGCACAACGGCTCCAGTGTGCCGGTCGACTACACCGTCGAGGTGCTGCAACCCGACGACGGTTGGCAAACCGTCGTTCACACTTGGGATCGTTTGCCGCGCGGTGACGACACGCGTGCGGCTGGTCGAGTGACGCTGAAGAATCTCACCGCGGAACAGACACAGGTGGTGGTTACGCTGATTGCCGAGATTCGTAGGACGGAGGGGGAAATCAGTCGTCTCGCCGAAGGGCCGCAGGCGTACGCAGCGAGTTTCTCTGCCGAACCTGGGCCCACATGGCTGTTGAGGCGTGGCGATCCCTTGCAGCGCTTGGCCAAGGTGGCGCCGGCTATCCCCGTGGCGCTTGGCCAAGAGCAAATCGTACCAGATGCGCCAGAGCCGCAACGCCGCTTGGCCTTGGCCGGACACCTCACGCGGTGGGATCATCCGCTGACCGCACGCGTACTGGTCAATCGCGTTTGGCAGCATCATTTTGGCATCGGCCTTGTGGGCACACCGTCGGACTTCGGCAAGATGGGAGCCGCACCGACGCATCCTGAATTACTCGACTGGCTGGCGCTGGAGTTCGTTCGGCAGGGCTGGTCGCTTAAGAAGCTTCACCGCCGCATAGTCACCTCGCGCACCTACCGGCAGGCGAGTCGGCCCAATCCCGAGGCGCTGAGAGTCGATGCTGCTTCGCGTCTGCTCTGGCGATTCCCACCGCGTCGGCTGGAGGCGGAGGCCATACGCGATGGCATGCTCTTTGTCAGCGGGAGGATAAATTTAAGGATGGGCGGCCCCGGATTTGATTTTTTCAACCAGCGCGGTGGCCTTTCTGATTACATTGCCAAACAATCGTTCGACGACGCCGGTTCGAGGCGAATGATCTATGCGCACAAAATCCGCATGCAGGCGGTGGATATTTTTGGTGCATTTGATTGCCCCGATGCCGGGTTGATGAAGCCAAGCCGCACACGCTCCATCACGCCCGTGCAGTCGCTGAGCCTGCTCAACAGCCCGTTCGCCAATCGGCAGGCCGCCTTCTTTGCCCGGCGTGTACAGCGCGAGGCCGGCGACAATCCGGGGAGACAAATCGATCGCGCTTTCCGCTTGGCCTGCGCCCGTGATCCCAAGCCGGGTGAACAGCAGGTCTTGCTGCAACTCGCCCGGGAGCACGGTCTTGAGCAGGTTTGTCGTGTGTTGTTCAATTCCAGTGCCTTTCTGTATCTACGATGAGCCACAACAGACGACAGTTTTTGTACCACTCAATGCATGGGTTCTCCGGCGTCGCGCTGGCTGCGATGCTGGCGGATGAGGTGCGCGGCGCATCACCCGAGATTGATCCTGCCAGACCATACGCGTCCCGGCAACCGCACTTCACACCAAGGGCAACCAGTGTTATCGAGATATTTTGTGCCGGCGCGTTGAGTCATGTGGATACGTTCGATTACAAACCGGAGTTGATTCGGCGCCACGGCCAACCACTGCCTGGTAACGAAAAGCTCGTGTCGTTCCAAGGTCCGAACGGCAACTTGACCAGGCCACTGTGGCAATTCCGTCCGCGCGGGCAATGCGAAAAAATGGTGAGCGATCTTGTGCCGCACATCGGCGCGATGGTGGATGATATTAGCTTTCTGCACTCGCTCACAAACACCTCCAACACGCATGGCCCGGCGGAAAACGTGTTGAACACCGGTTTCGCATTCGATGGCTTCCCGAGTATGGGTGCGTGGGTGAACTACGCGCTGGGTAGCGAAAACCAAAACCTGCCCGCTTTTGTGGCCATAGAGGATCCGCGCGGCATGCCGCAGAGCGGACCCAACAACTGGGCCAGCGGTTTTCTACCTGCCGCGTTTCAAGGCACTCCGTTCAGCAGCACGAAGCCGGTTCGTTTTCTGCAGCGTCCCGGGGATCTTTCAGCCGCCTGTGATGCGGCTGCACGTGCCGCCTTGCTGGCGTTGGAAAAGCAAAACCAAGCCGACTTCCCGGACGATGCCGAGTTGGCCGCACGCGTCGCTAGCTACGAACTTGCCGCGCGCATGCAGCTCACTGTGCCCGAGGCGGCCAACCTGAAGGCTGAGCCTGCGCACATTCGCAGCCTGTACGGTGCCGACAGTGCAAACAAACACAAGGCCGGCTTCGCCAGCAACTGCATCCTTGCCCGTCGTCTTGTCGAGCGCGGGGTGCGCTTTGTGCAGCTCTTCAACGGCGCCTACGCCTCCGGAGGTAACATCAACTGGGACGGCCACTCGAGACTGAAGGAACAGTACGATGTGCATGGTGAAATACTCGATCAACCGGTCGGCGGCCTGCTGCTCGACTTGAAACAACGCGGCCTGCTGGAAAACACGCTGGTAGTGTTCGCCACCGAGTTTGGTCGCATGCCGATGTTTCAGGCCGGCACTTTCGGCCGCGACCACAATCCCAAAGGCTTCACCGCCTGGCTTGCCGGTGCGGGTGTCAAGGGCGGCATCAGCCATGGTGCCACCGATGAGTTTGGCTTCAGGGCACAGGAGGACGTCATCACTCCCAACGATTTTCACGCCACCATCCTCCACTTGCTCGGTCTGGATCACGAGAAACTCACCTATTACCACGACGGCGTTCAGCGCCGTCTCACTAATGTCAGCGGCCAGCCGATCAAACGCATCATGGCGTGATTCATCGTCCGTTCAGGAGGAATGAGTTCTGGCCCGGCGGCGGTGGGGCATTTACCTTTTGTTCGTGGCTCATGCGAAAGAATTTGGAGCAGTCGGTGATGGCAGGATGGATGACACGTCGGCACTGCAGCATGCCATCAACGACGGTGAGAGGTTGGTGGTGATTCCCGCCGGGATCTACCGGATCACTCGGTCGTTGGTGGTGGATCTGGACAAGGTGGGTTTCACAGGCATTACCGGGGATGGGGGCACGGCGGTGATTGTGATGGATGGTGCCGGGCCGGCGTTGCGGTTGGTGGGCACGCATCACGGCACGGCGGATCCCGGTTCGTTCGATTCCGGCGTGTGGCAGAGCCAGCGGATGCCCTCAGTGAGCGGTATCGAAATTGTCGGCAATCATCCTGCGGCTATCGGTGTCCAGTTGGAAAGGACGATGCAGGCGATGCTTACGGGAGTACTAATCCGCAAATGCAAGTATGGCGTGCATCTCATCACGCGCAATCGCAACACGATTATCTCACATTGCCATGTCTATGAAGGTGCTGGCATAGGGGCGATCGGAATCTATCTTGATGGCTGTGATTTGCATCAGATCAACATCGTTGGGTGTCATGTAAGCTACCACCGGCATGCCGGCATAAAGCTGCAACGCAGCAGTGTTCGCAATCTGCAAATCACCGGTTGCGATATCGAGTACAATCACGACACGGAGAAACCAGATAGTGCCGATGTGTGGATTGATTCACGCGAAGCCAAGGTGCGTGAGGTGACGATTTCCTCCTGCACCATTCAGGCCAAGAACAGTCCCGGCGGAGCGAACGTGCGAATTGAAGCCAGGCCGACTGAACTTTCCACCGATGCCGGCCTGTGGACGATCAGCGGCAATATCATCCAGAGCCAGACTCACAACCTGTTGTTGCGCAACTGTCACGGGGTCGCGGTGACGGGTAACTCGTTCTGCTCCGCCGGCGAGCGCTCCATCGTGATCGATAAATGCCGGAACATCGCCATTGGCTCCTGCACGATCGACTACAATCCTGACTACCAAGGAAACCGAGTCGATGGCGTTTTGGTAAAGGACAGTGCGGGAATCAATCTGCATGGCCTCATCGTTGAGGCCAGTCTTGCTGGAAATGATGAGAGAGGTGGCGCCATTAGTGTTTTCAACTCACGCGACATAACAGTTGCCAACTGTCAGGTTTTTGACCCAGCCCATCGAGGTTTGCACATGGATCAGGTTGATCACGCTGTCATCAGCGGCAACCTTGTGCGCGACCACGGCCAAGCGCCAAGGATGGCGGAGTCAGTTTTGTTGACAGGGAACAATGATTCACTGGCCCTCACCGGCAATCTCGTCGACAAGGGGCGTCGCGGGGATGTTGTGAGGCAGTGAAAGCCCGAGTCACTATCCGGCGAGATACGGGATGGTCAGCGGGCCTTGGGGGAGGACCGCCACGCGGGCGTCCGGGCCGAGTTTGATCAAGCGATTGGTCACTTCCGTGCTTATGTCGGCGCATGGAGCCAAGTGGCAGGCTTGCAGGGTGGCGTCATCGAGTTCGCAACGAACGAGCACCTCGGCGCGGCGCTGCACAAGTGCCTGAATCTGTGCCTGCCATTGCTCCGGCCGGACGAAGCCCGGCGTGGAGAGCTTGGCCAGGATTTCCTCGATCGAGTCGGCGCTGCGCATCAGTTCATCGAGTGGGCTGCCGCCGGGCACTCCCTCCCGGCATTCGGCGGCGAGGATCAGCATGCCGCCCTCCTTCAGCACACGCGCCCCGGCGCTCATTCCCTTGACGCCCTGGTACAAATTGAGATCAAGCGGATAGCCGCTGTTAGTCGTGATGACGATGTCGAACGGCTGCTCTACCGGCTGCATCGCCGATTTTTTGACGAACGCGCAGCCGGTTTTGTGCGCCTCGATGATATCACCGGCGAAGACGTTTGTGATGTCGCGTTTCTCGTTGAGGGTGACATTGAGCAAAAAACTCGGGCCAGCTTTGAGTGCGATATTGCGCAACTCCTCCCAAAGCGGGTTGCCATTGGTGATGCCGAAGGTCGCCTGCGGGTCGCCGATGTTTTTCTCACCATGATTGCTCATTACCGTTTCCAGTCCTGCGCAACCAGGCATGATGCCCTTCACGCCGCCGCTGAAGCCCGCAAAAAAATGCGGTTCGATGAATCCGGTGATGATCCTCAAATCGGCCTCGACGATATGCTTGTTGAGCAGCGCCGGTGTGCCGTCCGTCGTGGTGCCGACCTGCACGAGCGCCTCCGGGGTTTCCGGTTCGTGGTTGAGGACACGGTAATTCGCGACGACCTCCGACGTGAGCATGGCCTCCAGTTCCTCTTTCGTGTTGGGTCGGTGCGTGCCGAGTTGGTTGAGCAGCGTTATATTGTCACTTGGACCGCCGAGATGATCAAGCAGCCAGGGGATGATGCGGTTGTTTGGTGTTGCTCGGGTGATGTCGGTAAAGGCGATGCAAACCTTGGTGTCTGGTGAGATGCGATCGAGC
>DASCOW010000056.1:0-1977 GCA_036012205.1 Verrucomicrobiota bacterium | reverse complement strand
CCCAGATCAAGGCGGCCGCAGGCGACCTTGATCGCGTGAAACGCATCGTGAAGGTGGACGGCTACGTGCACACCGCGCCTGGTTTTCGTGGCCACCCGCAGGTGCTCAACGGGGCATCGGAACTGTTCAACACCATCTTTGGCGAGCGCGGCCGACATGCTCGCCTAGCTGTCGGCGTCGATGAGATGCCGCTCAATGCAGCAGTGCAACTCTGTGTCATAGCGGAGATAGAGGATTACCCTGTATCCTGAAATAACATGAGCTTTGCACACTACACATTAGCTACGCGCGATGTAGTCAGAAGTCGCGAGTTTTTCGCTGGGACACTAGGTTGGGAGGCGATCGAACGCCCGGACAACATAGAGATTGAGGCGGCCTGGCTGCGCATTGCACCGGGGCAGGAACTGCATCTGCTTCACGTGCCGGACTTCGTACCGTCGGATTTTGAGCGGGAGTACGGCCGTCACTTCGCGGTGGATTACCCGGCGGACGGCTTTGTTGGCTTGAAGGAACGCCTGGTCGAGGGGGGCGCTGAACTAATCGAGCCCATCCGCGACACTCCAATCGAGCGGTTCTTTTTCCGTGACCCCAACGGATATATTTTTGAGGTGGTTGATGCCAACTACACTCCAGAAATCTAATCTCCACTACCGATGCCAATTTACGAATACACCTGCGGCAAATGCCGAAAAATCAGTGAACACTTGGTTCGTTCCAGCAGCGAATCTACATTGCCAAAATGTTCGCACTGCGGCTCGCGCCGGATGAAAAAGGAACTATCGGTTTTTTCGGCCGCGGCCAGTGAACCAGATCCACCGCCACCGAGTTGCTCTGGTAATCCGGGCAACTGCGGTCGCTGCGGGTAGAGTTCAAACCCGGACAACCGGGTTGTATAGGCTGCCGATTCCGGAGATTTCGATTCGGACGTTGTCGCCTTCCTCGAGCGTGAAGTCATCGTCCGGTACAAGACCGGTGCCAGTGAGCAGCGCAGAGCCGAATGGGAACACCTGCGACTGAAACATGAAGTCTCGCAACTCATTGAAGCTGCGCTTGATCTGGTTCACACCGACCGACCCCTCGAAGATGGTCTTGCCCTCGCGCGCGATCTCCATGCTGATTTCCCACTCGCGTGCCTCAGCCTCGGTGGCACCGAGGAGCACCCACGGTCCAACGGCGCATGAGAGGTGATACACCTTGGCCTGCGGCAGGTAGAGCAGGTTTTCGCCCTCAATGTCGCGTGAACTCATATCGTTGCCGACGGCGTAGCCGGCGATCTCGCCGCGCGAATTCATCATCACCACCAGCTCCGGCTCCGGCACGCTCCATTTGGCATCGGCGCGGATGCCGACCGGATCGCCGCCGGCCACCACTTTTTCGGGGAGCGACTTGAAGAACAGCTCTGGTCGCGCTGCGTCGTACACACGGTCGTAGGCGGTGGCGCTGAAGTCGGACTCCTCCATCCGAGCGTCCTTGCTTCGCAGGTACGTGACGCCGGCGGCCCAGACTTCCTGCACCTCGATCGGGCTGAGCAGTGTCACGTAGGCGAGCGGGTATTCAGGCAGTTCCGGTAAGCCGGTCAGGCGCTGAGCAGCGTCGCCGCCCTCGAGCAGCGCGGTGATCGACTCGATACCGGCCGGTGATAAATCGATGACGGCGTTGTCGCCCTTGCTCAAGCCGATGCGGACCTGATCGTCTGCGGACAGGAAACGGCAGATTCTCATGCAGGGGATTTTGTGCGCTTGGGCAAGCGGGGTCAATCCCAGTCCTTTTGCCAAGCCTGCCATTGCCATCGCCGCCGAATCGGGTTGTAGAAGAGGGCGGTCAATGTCAGGCCCATTGCGGCGATGAAAAAAAGGACTGCGTTGGGTGTGCGCCCGCCCCAGTCTTCCCACAGCATTGGGAACCCAAAGAAGGCGTAGTTCAGCCCGAAGTAAACCCACGTGCAAAACAGGAGCGCGTTGCGAATGAATCCCGGGT
>DASCOW010000055.1:0-1319 GCA_036012205.1 Verrucomicrobiota bacterium | reverse complement strand
AGAGCCCGGCGTGTTTGCGGCGGTGGCGCTGGCATCGTCTGCCACGGTCGCGCCCAGCTTGGCCAAGGCGCGGATGACGGCTTGCTGAGCCGCATCCTCCTGGCCTTCAAAAAACTCGATACGCTGGATGCCGGCGAGTTGGTACGCCATCGATTCCGGGATTTCGGCCTGCTCTATGTAAACCGGCAATATGCGTTTGCGCCCCTCGGAGGCGAGAGCGACTTCCTTGACGACATTCTCCGAGCCGGCCGAGTTTTCGGAGATGGCGAGGATGAGCACCTTGCAACTGCGAATGGCGGCGACGATTTCCTGGCTCCACATTGTGGCGCCCTCGATGCCCATCTGGTCGATCCACACCGATACACCGGCAGTGCGTAGGCGCTCGACGAGGTCTAGGACGCGGGTGCGATCCTTGGCGGCATAGCTGATGAAGACTTCGGCGGACATGGGTTGCTGTACGGAGGGATTTCTAACTGAACTATCATTGATAGGGAAGGATTGTTTCGTGGCCACGCCTGGACAAGCGTGGCGTGACAAAACGCACCTCTACCCCTACCGTCCCGCCCGTGGAAAAACGAAAACTCACGCTGGGGCACTCGCCCGATCCGGACGACGCGTTCATGTTTTACGGCCTGGCCAAGGGGCTGATCGATGACGGCGGCTACGACTTCGAGCATATCCTGCAGGACATCCAGACCCTGAACGAGCGGGCCAGCCGGGGAGAACTCGACATCTCGGCGATCAGCATCCACGCCTACGCGCATGTGTGTGGTGAGTACGCGCTGTTGCCGAGCGGCGCGAGCATGGGCGACGGCTACGGGCCGATGCTCGTGGCGCGTGAGAAATTCTCGAGACAGGAAATTGCTTCGCTCCGCATCGCCGTGCCGGGCACGATGACGAGCGCGTTCCTCGCGCTGCAACTTTGGCTCGACCGTCCGGGTGAGCGGATCGACTACGCTGTCGTGCCGTTCGACGAGGTTTTCAAAACCGTCAATGAAGGCCGCGCCGATGTCGGGCTGATTATCCATGAGGGCCAGTTGACGTTTGAAAACGAGGGACTCGTTTGTTGCGAGGATTTCGGCGTGTGGTGGGGCCGCGAGAACGAAGGGCTGCCGCTGCCACTGGGTGGCAACGTCATCCACAAGCGCATCCCGGCGCCGGAGCGAAAGGTGATCTCCGGCGTGCTCGAGCGCAGCATCCGGTACAGCCTCGAGCACCGCGCCGAGGCGGTGGAGCACTCGCTGCAATACGCCCGCGACATGGGCATCGACTTGGCGGACAAGTTCGTCGGCATGTACGTGAACGATTGGACGCTCGAC
>DASCOW010000054.1:0-6585 GCA_036012205.1 Verrucomicrobiota bacterium | reverse complement strand
AGTTGCCGATCCGAACCTGCGCCCAACCAGCGCCACCAACGCTTTCAGGCAGGAGGAAATAGCTCTGGAAATATTTTTTCTGCGCGTCGTACAAGCCCTGATCCACCTGCGCCAGCGTGCCGACAAACACCAGCACCAGCGCCGCAAGCAGGCAGGCCACGGTCAGCCGCAGTGAGCACCAAAACTGGACAAACGGCTTGAGCAACGGCATCACGGTTTCGGGAACTGAATGGACTGGATGAACTCCATGAATGCGGTTTTCTCAGCGGCGACCACTGCGCTTGGCCCGGCGATCTTGTAAAACCAAGTCTGGTCACCGACCTGGTGATACACGCTCATCGAGCCTTTCTTTTCGCCAATGGCCTCGACGAGCGTGGCTGGTGTGCCGGCGATGCTCAGTGACACTGTCGCCTTGGCCAAACCGGTGGCGTCAACCGGCGACAGGCCGGCCTGGCCGCGCCAACGGTTAACGTTGGCCAGCAACCCGCCGACGTCGCCGGGAAAAGTCATCACCGTGATTTCCGCCTGGCCGTCTCCTGCGGTGAAGTTGCCCAGCCGCATGGCGGTGCGCGGCTTCTCGGTCCAACCAGCCGGCCTGGCCCACGTCGGGCCATCTGCGGCGGGCTCGGGCGGTGGCGGTTGCTTCGCAGTTTCCTGCGCCTCGGACATTAGTTTGTCAAAATTGACCTCACTCGCCGCTGGCTGGAATTTCAGCGTTGCGAGAAAATTGGTGAAGGCGCCGAACTGTGGGCCAATCGCGTCGGCCGAGCCGGATAACTTGAAAAACCAGCCGACTTGGCCAAGCACAAGCGACGCCGATACAATGCGCGGTGGAACCTCCTGGCCCGCAAGCGGCTTGGTGCCAGCGAAGTCAAACAGCCGACCCGTATGGCCACCGATCGCGATCGGCTTGGCCAAGCCCTGCGCTGCAGCATCATCCACCGGGCCAAGGCCAACCTGCTCGCGCCACATGTTGATGATCATCGGGTTTTCTGCCAACCGCGCCGGCAGCGGGATGGCGCTGACACCGACCTTTCCCGGCAGCGCGAAGGAGAGCGTCGCCAGCCCCGAGGTGTCAGTGTCCTCAGTCCAGCCCTCCGGCTTGGTGAACTGGATTAGCGAGCTGGAATCCGGCCTGGCAGCGGTGGCAGCCGGTTTTTCCTTCGGGACGCTATAGGTGCGAACTTTCTCGCCAGTGCCCGAAAACAGTTCGAACAGCAGCACGGCAAGGAGCGTTATGACGATAAATACACCGTCCCGTAAATAGTTGGGTTGTGGCTTCTCCACGAAGACTGGCAGGCGGACGCGCCGGGCGCACAGCCCATTCACCCCGCTGCCCAACGCACGGACGAGACTACCCGCAAGGGCCGGTTTGGCAAACCTCTTTGTTGTCTGACCAAGGTGCACTGTTTTTAGCACCCCACCGATTCATATGAGCACACCGGGATGATGAACGATTTGTTTTATCCGGGGCCGTTTGAGTTTTGCATGGGGCTTGAGCGCGGGGAGGTGGCAGCATTTTTCCGCAGCCACCCGGCAAACGGGGCGTTGCTGGCCAAATGCAGGCAACACGTCGCCGAAAACCCCGCACGCCATCTCGCCCTCCTCCCGAAAGGCGCGCCACTATTGGGCGAGTTTGCGCGGTTGGTGGCCGGGTGGGGTGTTGTTGCCAAGCTGCAGACGCTTGGCCAGGAAATTGCCGAGTACAAAAAACTCAGCGAAATACAACCCTCTCTCATCCGCTGGCTGCAGGCATAGTGCCCGGCACCTCATTCAAGAATAGCCATCGCAGTCGCCAAGTGGGCGGTGTGGCTGAGGCTGATGTGGACAGAATCGCCGCCGCGCGCCTCGAACAGTTCCTTCCCCTTGCCGTGCAGGACAACGTGCGGCGCGCCGGTGTCGTGGCGGGCGACCTCCATGTCGTGCCAGCCCAGCTCAGCACTGATGCCGGTGCCAAACGCCTTGGCGATGGCCTCCTTCGCGGCGAAGCGCGCGGCCAGACTCGGCGCGGGATCCTTTTGTTGCAGACAGTAGTCGATCTCAGCGGGGAGCAGGATGCGCTCGATGAAGCGGGCGCCGTGTTTTTGGTGCGAGTCGCGGATGCGTCCGATATCAACGATGTCGATGCCGATGCCGAGGATCATTGCTTCGGCGGGTAGCCGTCCATCAACTTGAGAATTTCGCTCACCGCCTGGCCAAGGCCGACGGTGATGGCGCGGCTGACGATGCTGTGGCCGATGTTCAACTCGTTGAGATGTGGCACAGCGAAAATACCGCGTGTGTTTTCGTAGTTGAGACCGTGTCCGGCGTTGACGCCGAGGCCGAGCGACTTGGCCAACTCGGCTGACTTGGCTAGGCGCTCCAGTTCGGTGGCCCGCTTGGCCTCGTCGCGGTACGCCTCCGCGTAGGCGCCGGTGTGCAGTTCAATGAACGGACTGTCGGTCCTGGCGGTGGCCTCAATCTGCGCCGGGTCGGGATCGATGAACAGGCTCACCTCGATGCCGGCTTGGCCAAGCGTGGCGGCGGTGGCGGTGATGGCATCAACCTGGCCAACGACGTCGAGCCCGCCCTCGGTCGTGACCTCGGCGCGATTCTCCGGGACTAGACAAACAGCCTCCGGCTCGAGGCGCAGAGCGATGTCGATCATCTCCGGCGTGCTGGCCATCTCAAAGTTGAGCCGCGTCTGCACCGCGTCGCGGATGGCCCAAATGTCGCGGTCGAGAATGTGCCGCCGATCCTCGCGCAGGTGAGCGGTGATGCCGTGCGCGCCGGCGGCCTCGGCCTGGTGGACGGCGTCAACGGGGCACGGTTCGCCGTGGTCGAAGCCGCGATAACGGGCCTGCCGCAGCGTGGCCACATGGTCGATGTTGACGCCGAGTCGCAGCATCGGTTTGTCCGTTACTTTTTGTTCGCAGCTTTCTTGGGCTTCTTCGGCTTGGGCGTACGCTTCTTCTCCGAGACGGCCGGCCAGACGAGCGTCGGCGTGGGGAAACGGGGGTTGTCCAGCCAGCGGGTGAGCAGCGAAAGCTCAAGTGCGGTCAGACCCAGCTGCGACTTGCGGTTGATCGTGAGTCGGTTGCCGTCAATGGCGGCATCGGTAATGGTGTTACCGAGCTTCGGGCGCAGCGCGGTGAGGAACGCGATGCCCTTCGTGTCGTTGACGAGCTGCTCGCGGCGGTCGGAGAGGATGGCAGCAAACTGAATCAGCAGATTCCATTTCTCGAGTCGCTGCCCGGTGATTTCCCAGTTGTAATAAATCAGGTTTTCCTTGCCAGTGAACTCGGCAAGCAACTCGGCCGGAATCGGTTTCTTGACCGGATCCGGCGGAAAGACTCCGCCGACGATGTAGCCCTTGTCGTCCGAGTTGCCAACGGTGACGTACGGCGCGAACAACGGCACGTTGCCCCAAGTGATGGCCGGTTTTTTCTCGTCGTGCACGACTTGGCCGATGAATTTCTCGCCATTGCCGCCCGGTTTTTTGAAGTTGCCGATGCGCTTGGCCAAGCCGGCGATCGCCTCCTTCGGCTCATCGACTTTCACGGAGAAAAACGATTGGAACTTGGTTCTTGCCTGCGACCACGCAAAGAACTGGCCGTTGGCCGCGTCGAGCCCCAGCAGCTTGAGGATAGGCCGGGCGGTGTGCAGCCCTGCACCGCGCGCGGCGGTGAAGCTGGCCAGCGGTTCGGTGATGGTGCGGTTCGGGATTTCCCAAGTCGGCGGACCGGCCGGCAGCGGCTTGTCGAACTCCACAACGATTTTGCTGTAAAAATTATCCTTCTTCAACTGCGATGTGATTTGGATCAGCTTGGGCGCGTTGGGCAGCCGTTCACGGACGAAGCCGGGCAACGCGCGGGCGTCCACCGTGAGGCTCAAGTCATTCTCCGCCTCAGCCGGGAAAGGGCGGCCGGTGTCGGCGATCCGCTCCGCCGCGCTTTTCAAATAAGATAGCGACTCCTGCCCGGAGCCAAACAGCAGCCAGCCGTCGGCGTAGCCGAAGCCCAGTGTGTTGCCGCCGTCGAAGTCCACGCGCCAGCCAGTGAAGCCGGCCACGGTCTGCTCAAGCTCCGAGCCGCCTCGCCGCTTGGCTAGGTCCCGCAAGCTGCTTGTCCACAGCTCGCCGCGTTCCTCGTTCATCGCCGTGATGAGCGCGACATTCGGCCGCCCTCCGGCCGGCGCCACACCGAGGAACAATTCGCCACGCCCCAAGTCGGCCAGCAGATTTCGCAGAGTAGCCTCGCGCTGGGCGTTGTCGCCGCCGAACCGCCTGGCCAGCTTGGCACTCACCTCGTCGCGGAACGCCTGAGTTTGCTTGAGTTGCCAAACCGCCTGCAGTGTCTTGGCGTCGTCGCGCTTGACCAAGTTGTCAATACCGGCGAAATGCGCCCTCAGCAGCGGCTCAGCCTGCGCGCCAGCCAAGCCAAGCGCCGCAACGGTCGTCGTCAGGAATACTGATAATGCTCGCTTCATGGGAGGCAGTCCTTGCCAGAAAACACCATCAGAATCAACCGCAAACCATTTGTTTAAGCCCTGTCCGGTCGGCCCCAATGGTCCCGGTACTTGCGCGTGACCAACGCGTTGGCCTCACCGTCGCCAACGATTTGTTCGTGCTCGGGATCAAATTCCAGCATGCGGCCGACGCGCATGGCGATATTGCCGAGGTGGCACAATGATGACGAGAGGTGTCCAATCTCGATGTCGGCATTCGGCGTGCCGCCCTCGCGGATGCAGCGGAAGAAATCGTCGTGATGCGCCCGCAGATCCGGGGAACCGCTCATCTGCTCGCGCAGCTTGTTGCGCGGGCCGAACAGCTTCCAGCCACCGTGCTTACCCAGCAGCATGAGGCCATCCGTGCCGTAAAAGGCGTCGCCGTTCTCGTAACCCTGCTCGAAGTACGGTGCCCAGATGCGCTGCTCGAAAATGAGCTGGCGCGGCCGGTCGCCCCCGTTGGCTGGTTCGTACTCGAACAGAACATTTTGTGTGTCGGGAAACTGCTGGTCGTCATCGAAGAAATATTTTCCGCCCAGCGCGGCGATGCGACTCGGGTGTGTCGTGACACCGAGGCCCCAGCGGGCGATGTCGAGGTCGTGCACGCCGTCGTTGCCCATGTCGCCGGTGCCGAACGCGTGCCACCAGCGCCAGATACCGTGCAGTATGTTCGACTGGTACGGCATCTTCGGCGCCGGGCCAAGCCACGCTTCAAAGTCAAGATGCGCCGGCGGTGCGCTGGGCTTGGCTTTGCCGATCGACGAACGCCTTTGGCTGTTCCACGCCTTGGATACCAGCACGCGGCCGATCGCGCCGTTGTGCAGCAGCTCCATCGCCTTCATCACATGCCGGGTGCTGCGCGACTGGGTGCCGACCTGCATAACGCGTTTGTTGCGCCGCGCTGCCTCGATCATCAGCCGCCCCTCGCGGACATTGTGCGAGCACGGCTTTTCCACATAGACGTGCTTGCCGGCCTCGGCCGCGAGGATGGCGGCCGGTGCGTGCCAGTGATCCGGAGTGGCGATGAACACCGCGTCTACACTTTTTACCTCCAGTATTTCCCGCATATCCCCAACCTGCTTCGGTTTGATGCCGGTGCCAGACTCGACCATCTCTGTGGCGTTGGCCTGGTGGTTGGAATCAGGATCGCACACGAACGCGATCTGGACGTCCTTGCGCTTGTTGAGATTCCCGATGTGATTGCGACCCATGCCGCCCGGGCCGATGATGCCAAGCGACACCTTGTCATTGGGACTAACAGCCCTCAGGCCGCTGGTCAGGTGGACGGTCGCCAGAGCGCTGATTGAGGCGCTCGAGGACTTGATAAACTGCCGCCGGGGCGTGCGTGTAGTGGAGGAAGTGTTCATGTGTCAAATGGAGTGGGTGGGCAGAGTCTATTCCTCAACATCCCGTCGTGCAATCCCAAGCCAAGCGCTTGGCCAAGCGGGGTGGATTATTCGCCGTGCTTGGAAACGTTCACGCGGAAGAATTGCACCGGGGTGTTGGGATCCGGGGTGAAGGAGGTTGTACCGATGCCCTTAGCCCCGTTTTCAACGAGCATCTTGACCATCTCCAGATGGCCTGAATAGGAGGATATTTTGAAACAGTTTTTACAGAGCCGAATGGCTACTATTTTGCACATAGTTGTTTCAGCCGCTTAAGCGAGGGATTGTTTTTCACGAATAAGGGTGATAGTTTCGACGGGATGATCCAGCGCTTGGCTATTTTGTGGACGTTGCTTGGCGGCTCCATTTTTGCGGTGGAGTTCAGCCAGGCAGACCGCGAATGGTGGGCATTCCAACCGGTGCGCCCGGTGGCGGTGCCGTCGGGCGGCGGCGGCTGGGCGATCAACGGGATCGACCGGTTCATCGCCCGCAAACTGGCGGCGAACGGGCTGACACCCACCCCGACGGCGGATCGTCGGACGCTGATCCGCCGTGTGTGTTTTGACCTCACCGGCCTGCCTCCTACCCCGAGGCAGATCGCCACGTTCCTCGACGACGACTCGCCGGACGCTTACGACAAACTGGTCGATCGGCTGCTCGACAGTCCGCGCCACGGCGAGGCGCAGGCCAGCTTCTGGCTTGACCTCGTACGCTA
>DASCOW010000053.1:0-3164 GCA_036012205.1 Verrucomicrobiota bacterium | reverse complement strand
GCTCGAGTGCGCCATCAGGGCGAAATGCTTGCCAGCAGCCCTCACCTCGCCAATGAGCCGTAGCAAGTCGTCAGCATCCTCGCCCTCAGTGAACCGGTACGGCCAGTATGCCAGCGCCTTGGTGCCAATACGTATGCTGTGCAGGTTCGGCAGATTCGCCTTGAGTAGAGGCTCAACGTAGCGGCGCAGCACAGCGGTCTTCATCACCATCGGGTCACCGCCGGTGATCAGTACGCTGCTCACCTGCGGATTGTCCCGCACGTAACGCACCAACTGTCCAGCCTCCCTGCTGGCGAACTTCAGGTCGGTGTCGCCGATGAATTGCGCCCAGCGGAAACAGTAGCTGCAGTAGGCGTGGCAGGTCTGCCCCTGGCTCGGGAAGAACAAAACCGTTTCCTGATACTTGTGCTGTATCCCAGCCAACATTTCGCCATCGAGTCGGGGCACATTCAGTTCCATCTGTCCCGCGGGATGCGGATTGAGGCGCCCGCGGATCTCAGCCGCCGCCAGTTTGATCTCAGCCTCGGATGCACCCTTGGCCACGAGATCGCGCATATGCCTAAAATCGGCCTCCTGCAGCATGCCACGCTGTGGAAAGGTGAGCTGAAAAATAGGATCGTTTGGCACGCTCTCGGAATCGATCAGATTATCGATCACGTAGTCATTCACGCGGAACGGCAGCACAGCCGACACCGCCCGCATTTCGATCAACTGATCTCGGCGGAGCCGTAGTTTCTCGGTGATCCGAGGTAGATCCTGTCGGGTATTTGCCTTAAATTTTGTCATTTTGTCATCGCGGGTTGCTCTCTCCTGCGGCTGCCGCAAGCGGCCTAGTCAATCGTTCTTAATCGAGCAGGTTGTTCATAGTAACAGAATGTTCTTTAATGAAAAGAACTACTTTTTAGGCAGCTTTGCACTGTAAACGGTTGGTCAAACGTGGATTTGGCCTTGTTCAAACGAGCCAGCACGCTAAATTTCTTAGCCGTTCACAATGACCAAGTTACGACTAACAACTCTGCTCGGCCTTGCCGTCTCACTAACCGCGCCGGGGCTGACCAAAACCGAGGCCGCTGACGGGCCAATCCGTGTTCTCTTTCTCGGCCACGAAAGTGAGCATCACAACTCCAACCTATACTACCCGATGCTATCCCGTGCGCTTGGCCGCAACGCTATTTATTTCGACTATGTGACATCCGTCGAAGAAGCACTCGGCAACGCCACGCACTTGGCAAAGTTCGACGCCCTGCTGCTATACGGCAACCATGGTAGGATTGAGAAGCATCAATGGACCAACCTGAAGAGCTACGTCGAGAACGGCGGTGGCTTCGTTCCGGTGCACTGCGCGTCCGCGTGCTTCGCTAACGAGCCGGGTTTTGACCAACTTGTCGGCGGTCGCTTCAAGAGTCACAAAAGCGCGGAGTTCGCCTCCAGGATCGTCAAACCGAATCACCCTGCAGTAGAGAATTTGAAGGAATTCACCGCTTGGGACGAGACCTATTTTCACTTCAACCACAACCCGAAAAACCGGACGGTGCTGATGGTACGCGATGCGATGAAGGGCGACCCGCACATCGAGCCGGAACCGTGGACCTGGGTGCGATCACAAGGGAAAGGCCGCATCTTTTACACCGCATCAGGCCACGACCAACGCGTGTGGAGCAACGCCGGTTTTCACCAACTGCTTAAGAACGGCATTCTTTGGGCCGTCGGCGACAAAGCCCGCAAACGCTACGACAACTTCCTTGCGAGTCGTGCTCCGCTTCAATACGAAAATCGCGGCAACATCCCAAACTACGAGCGCCGCCCCGAACCGCTCCCCTACCAACTACCGCTCCCGCCGGAGGAGAGCATGAAATACACGCAGGTACCGGTCGGTTTTCGCATGGAGTTGTTCGCCGCCGAACCGAATGTCATCAACCCAATCTACATGACGTGGGATCAGCGCGGCCGGCTGTGGGTTGTCGAGTCGGTTGACTACCCGAACGAATTCAAGACCGACCGCAAAGGCAACGACCGCATCAAGATTTGCGAAGACACAAACGGCGACGGCCGGGCCGACAAGTTCACCGTCTTCGCCGACGGCTTCAACATCACGACTTCGATGGCTTTTTCCCGTGGCGGCATCATTCTCGCGCACGCGCCGGAGTTTTTTTTCCTCAAGGATACCGACGGCGACGACAAGGCGGACGTTCGCGAGGTGCTCTTCTCCGGTTGGGGCGTGGGCGACACACACGCTGGCCCGAGCAATCTACGCTACGGTTTTGACAACTGCATTTACGGCACGGTCGGCTATGCTCGTTTCAACGGCACGATCAACGGCGAGAAACACAACTTCGGCATGGGTATATTCCGCTTCAGGTCGGACGGCTCCGATATCGAGTTTCTGCACCAATTCAACAACAACACCTGGGGAATGGGCTTCAACACCGCCGGCGATGTCTTTGGCTCCACCGCCAACAACAACCCGACGTTTTTCGGAGGTATTCCAGCGACCGTTTACGGCAATGACAAAAAGATGAGCGCAAAAATGATTGCCGATTCGCCATCCTTCCATCCCATCACACCGAATATCCGTCAAGTTGACGCCTTCAATGCCTACACCGCGGGGTGCGGACATGCCTTCGCCACCTCGGCGGCGTTTCCGAAAAAATACCGAAACGGCACTGCGTTCGTTTGCGGCCCGACCGGCAACCTGCTGGGAACCTATCGCATGGAGAAAAAAAACGCCGGTTACATAGCCAAAAACAGCTTCAGCTTCGTCGCCAGCGCCGATGAATGGTTCTCGCCTATCGTTGCTGAGATCGGCCCGGACGGTCACCTCTGGATCGCTGATTGGTACAATTTCATCATCCAGCATAACCCCACCCCAAGCGTCGGCCGCGGTGGCTACGCCGCCCAACGCGGTCGGGGGAATGCCCATGTCAACCCCAACCGGGACCGCCAACACGGACGTATTTACCGCGTGATCTGGGACGGCGCGCCGAAGTCAAAAATCAAGTCCCTCGACAAAGCCACAACCAAGCAGCTCGTCGCCGCGCTAGACAGCGACAACCTGTTCTGGCGTCAAACCGCTCAACGGATCTTGGTCGAGGACGGTGACAAAAATGCTATTCCGACCCTGCGCAAACGTGCGCTTGGGCAAGGCTCTGGCGCGATCCACGCCC
>DASCOW010000052.1:0-8813 GCA_036012205.1 Verrucomicrobiota bacterium | reverse complement strand
ACATTCGGATCGGTCTTGTGTGTATTGACTTCAATTCCATCCAACAGTCCATCCTTATCGGAATCCTTAACAAGGACTCCTGTATTGTACTCGTTAAGTTCTTCCTTATCCGCAAGCCCATCCAAGTCAGAATCTGCCGACAATGGATTGGTTTGGTGAATCTTTACTTCATCCCCATCCAAGAGGCCGTCCCCGTCGGAATCTTTAAGCAGTGGATTTGTGTTGTAGTCGTAGATTTCTTCCCCGTCTTCCAACCCATCTCCGTCTGTGTCGGCAACATTGGGATCAGTCTTATGCGTATTAACTTCCAGATTATCATAAAGACCATCCTTGTCTGTATCTATCATTGTTGGATTACCCGAATCTTGTGAATGGGCACAAAGGGAAAGAACGAAGGAAAAAACCAAGACAATGGACTGATTAACCTTCATCTGGAGTTGGAGCTCTTTGCTTTTTCATCCTAAGCCGCGCCCGAAACAACAAAGCCATTCAGTCTTTGGTTTCAAAGCAATTCCTCGACGAGTTCCGGCGGGCGGGCGATGACGGCACGGCGGCCTTTCACAACGATCGGGCGCTCGAGTAGAATCGGGTGTGCCGCAAGGGCGGTGAGGATGTCCTCCTCCGGCGTGTCAGGCGAGAGGCCAAGTTCGTCGTACTCGTCCTCCTTGGTGCGCAGGAGGTCGTGCGCTGGCATCCCGAGTTTTTTTAGCAATCCGGCCAGTTCCTCCTGGCCAAGCGGCTCTTTGAGGTACTCGACAACGTCCGGTTCCTCGGCGTTGTCCCGCAGGATGCCAAGCGCCTGGCGGCTCTTTGAGCAGCGTGGATTGTGGTAAATGATCATTCCGTTTTTTCGACCTGCAGCAGGTGCCGCACGCTGTCATACTCGGGATTCACGCACTTGACCCCCCAGCGTTTGAGGACGGCCAGCAGGCCGGGATCACTCTCAGTCTTCAGCCCCTGATCACCGGTCTCTTTAATCCAGTTATCGAGCAACCGACGATGGCGTTGCAGGTGTTTTTTGAATTTCGGATTCTTGGCCAGATTGTGAATCTCGTGCGGATCGTTAACCAGATCGTACAGTTCCTCCGGCGTTTTTTTCGGACCGAAGAAAATCAACTGCGTCTCGTTCATCTTGCCGTTGGCCATCATCTCACGAAATTTTTTGGAGACTGACCACGGATCCTTGTAGCTCGGCTGCATGAACGGCCGGTCGGTGAGGTAGTTTCGCAGGTACTTGAACCGCGGCGTCACCACGGCGCGGATGCACTCGATGGTGTAGTCGCACCGGTCGCGGGCCGCCACGACGAACTTGCGCTTGGTGTAGCCCTTGGCCAAGAAATCCGCGCCCTCCATGTGCTTCGGGATTTCGATGCCGGCGGCGGCCAAACAGGCTGGCGAGATGTCAATGCCACTGATCAAATCCTTGCGAACCTGCCCCGCAGCCACGCTCGGGCCGGCCACCATCATCGGCATCTGGATGCCGCCCTCGTAAAGGAACTGCTTGTGCCGATGCAGCTTGTAGCCGTGGTCGCTGAAGCAAAAAATCAGTGTGTTGTCGTACAGCCCGTCTCGCTTGAGCGCGGCGATGATCTGCCCGACCTGCTCGTCGGTCTTCAGCAGGCAATCATAGTGGTGCGCGATCTCCTCACGCACGAGCGGGATATCCGGATAATACGGCGGCACCGGCACCTTGGCACGGTCGATCAATTCGGGTGCACGCCGGCCAAGTTTGCCACCGCCGAGCTGGACCTGGCCAAAGAACGGCTGCCCTTTTTTGCGCCCCTTCCAGCACTCGCCGGACACCAGTGCCGCTGGGCCCCAGCCACGTTTCTTCGGCAGGAAATCGTACATCACGGTGGTGTCGTGCCTGAAGTTGTAATCGTCCTTGCCTCCCTCGTTGAATGTCCAGTAACCGGCGGCGCGGAACATTTCCGGTAGCGTCCGCACGCCTCTGGGAAGGCGGATGTCATCAAACACCGGCCCCAAATTCTTTCCGCGGAAGTTCGCGCGGCCGCTGCGGTGGTTATGAATGCCTAGGCTTGTCTGCATCGCGCCGACAATGATCGCCGAGCGTGTCGCTGAGCAGACACCGGCCGGCGTGTAAAACCGGTCGAACCGAATCCCGCTCGCTGCCAGTCGGTCGATGTTCGGCGTCTTGATGACTTGGTCGCCGTAGCAGCCGAACCAGCCGCTGACGTCCTCCAAATAAATCCAAAGAATATTCGGTCGCTCGATTGCCTGCGCTTGGCCAAGCGTAAGCAGCAAGCCCAACATGGATACAACTTTTTTCACAGCGGCAGAAAATGACACGGGCAAACAGGCCGGGCAAGCAAACGCTACGCAGGCATCATCGGCAGGGAGGTTTTCATTTCGGGGCCGAACCTGGCTTGCCGCCATGACTGCGGAGGAGGGCGGCGGTTTTAGGTTTGTTCTTTGCCCAGTCCAACGGCGTGTCGCCATCGGCGTCCGTTGCATTCAGATTTGCACCTCCATTGATTAGCAACTCTACAACACGTTCGTGCCCCTTGTAGGCGGCGCCATGCAACGAAGTCCACCCATTGCCATCTTTCGCATTCAAGTCCGCGCCCTTGCTGATGAGCAGTTTGATGATTTCCACGTGGCCGTTGTAGGCAGCTCTGTACAGGGGGGTGCGTTCGAGTTCGTCCTTGCTGTTCACATCCGTTCCGTCTGCCAAGTGTTGCCGGACGGCGTCGGCGTTCCCGTTCGAGGCGTCTGCCGAGAGCGCACCCAGTTTGTTGCCCGTCTTGCCCCCGTGTCTGCGAAGAATGTCTGCGGTTTGGTCATTCGCCATGTCCAGCGGAGTCAGTCCGGCAGTGCTTTTCAAGTTCACACCCGCACCGCCGTTGATGAGTTGTTCGGCGGTTTCCGCCTGGCCAGCGCGAGCAGCGCGATGCAGTGGCGTCACACCTCCGGTGTCCGGGGCGTTTACGTTGGCACCTTTGGTAATGAGCAACTCGGCCACGTTTCCGTGTCCATCCAACGCTGCGAAGTGAAGAGGCGTCACCCCCTCATTGTCGCTGGCGTTCAAGTCCGCCCCCCCCTCGATGAGCAGTAGTGCGGTGTCTTTACGGCCTGCTCGAGCCGCGTAATGCAATGCGGTCGAACCCCAGTTGTTTCGGGTGTTAACGCCCGTGCCGGCGGCCAGGTGCTGCCGGACAGCATCCGTGTCGCCTTTCCACGCGGCTTGGTGAATCGAGATGCCGGGCGTCTCGGCGATCGGTTCGGCTGGTGTTACCTCCAGTGATTGATGTGACTGCCGGGTGGCGCATCCCGTAAAAAGACAGGCCACGACTACCGCGATGGAAAGTTGTTTCATTTTTTAAGTTGCCGTTTGAGGACGATTTTCGATTCACCTCCGGTGAATCCGAGACTCAAGACGATTTCGGCACGGCGCACCCTGTCCTTGGCCAAGCCGCTTGTCAATATGCCGAACACAATCATCCGTTGCCGGCGGGACGCTTCATGCCACGATCGCTTGGCCAAGGTTGTCTCGCGCTGCTGAGTGTGCTTTGATTTCGGCCATGAAGAACGCGGTATTCACGGTGATTTTGGCTGTGGCACAGGTGGGCTGTGGCGGGGGAGGGAACATCACTGCGCCGGCCTCCAAGAACCTCGATCCGTCCAATGCCGTCGCACCGGCCGAGTCCAAGCCGCAGCAGATTGGCCACGCCAATCCAGAACTGCCGGGCGAGGCTGTTCAGCCGATACAGCACGAACCGATCATGAAACCAACCCAAGTCTCCGAGGCTAAAATCGTCAAGACAGACGCCGAGTGGCGGGCCAAGCTAACGCCTGAGGAATACCGTATCCTTCGGCGAAAGGGCACCGAGCGGGCGTTCACCGGCAAGTTCGATCATCATTTCAAGGACGGAACCTACACCTGCAAGGGCTGCGGTACGCCACTATTCCTTTCCGACAAAAAGTATAACTCCGGCTGCGGCTGGCCTGCTTTTTACCAGTCGATAAACGGCACCATCGATGAAACACATGATACAAGCCACGGCATGATTCGGGTCGAGATCACTTGTAAAAAATGCGGCGGCCATCTCGGCCACATTTTCGATGACGGCCCCAACCCGACCGGCATTCGTTACTGTGTCAACTCCGCGTCGATGGATTTCATCCCCGCCGCAGGCAAGGTTGAAAAGCGCGAGTGACGACTCCGTTGGTATCGGTGGTACTGCCGGTGCGAGACGCTGAGGCGACGGTTGAGCGGGCAGCGCGTTCCATCCTTGATTCCATAGTCCGAGAAATCGAACTTATCGTCATTGATGACGGCTCCACTGACAGCAGCGCGGAAATAGTTAGACAAATCAACGATCCCCGGCTCCGTCTGGTTCAGCAGGATGCGCTTGGTGTCTGCTCGGCGGCTAACTGTGGCGCGGCCGAGGCACGCGCGCCGGTGATTGCGCGAATGGACGCTGATGACTATTCCCATCCGGCTCGAATTGGAAAACAACTTTCTCTGCTGCACGACTCCGGCGCAGACATGGTTGGTTGCCAAGTTCGAGTCGTCGATGTATTTGGCCAAGCGGTCGAGTCGATGCAACGCTACGAGCAGTGGAGCAATTCGCTGACCGAGCCAAGCCGGATAGCCGCCATGCGGTTTGTTGAGTTGCCGATCGTCAACCCGACACTCATGGTCAAGAGGGAGGTGTTCGAGCTGGGTTTTCGCAAAGGACCTTGGCCGGAGGATTATGACCTCTGTCTCCGTGCGCTTGGCCAAGGGTGTATAGCATCCAAGGTGCCGGAGATGTTGTTCGACTGGATCGACTCCGGCGGCCGGCTCACCCGCACCGACGAGCGTTACTCGCCCCAGGCCTTTGACCGTTGCCGTCGAGTGCACCTCCTTGACGGGCCACTCGCCGGCAAAGCCATTGTTGATCTGTGGGGCGCGGGCCAAGCTGGCAAGCCGTGGCTGCGCTGGCTGCAGGCGGAGGGATTCACCGTGCGCCACGTCGTTGAGGTTTCCCCAAAAAAAATTGGCACCAACATTCACGGTGTCCCGGTCATAGCCGACACCGAACTCCCCCTTCCGGACGGCACACCGCTGATCATCGCCGTGGGCGCCGCCGGCGCCCGCGAACTCATCGAGGCAGACTTGGTGAAAAAGGGCTACCTTCCGGGCAAGGACGCTTGGTTTGTTTGTTGATTACTGTCCCAGCGGGATACCCTGGTCGATGAGCATCACGGGGATGTCCTGGCGGATAGGGAACAGGATTTTGCCGTCCTCGCGTATGAGGCCGCCGTCGATCGGCTCGGTGACTTTTTCGTCGACGCGATCGACCAGCGTGCCGGCTTGAATACGTTGGTTGAGGTCGTCGATCAATTCCACGCCGGCCTTGGCCAAGGGCTGGTGCGTCTCAGGGCAACACATGATTTCGAGCAGTTTTTCGTCCATGACAGTGATTAGTTTTCGAGTGCTTTTTGCGCGGCGGCGTAAACAGCCTTGAGCGGCACGCCGGCTTGGTCGGCGACTTTTCGGCACGACTCGTACTCCGGCGCAGCTTGCACCACTTCGCCGTTAAGGCGGCCAAGCTTGACCCGCACTTGGCCAAGCGGCGTCTCGACGGTGACAACTTCGCGGCGGAGTTTACGGCGATCAGTAGCGTGGCGGCGGATGCCCAGCGCGGTGGTTTCGCGCAGGATCAATTCGCTGAATCTGTCCGCATCCGTCTCGGTGCAGAGCACGGTGAGCAGCACTCCGGGGCGGTTCTTTTTCATCTGGATCGACGTGTGGAACACGTCAAGCGCACCCGTCTCCAGCGCGATCTCGACGAAATGGCCAAGGTGCTCAGCGTTGATGTCGTCGAGGTTTGTCTCGATGACGGTGACGGTATCGCGCTCCCAGTCGAGCGGTTTGGCCCCGGTTGCTGCCTCCGCTTGGCCAAGCACGGCGCGGAGGACATTGGGCCGGGTGTTCATGTCGCGTGTGCCAAGGCCGTAGCCGATCCGCTCCGGCGTCACGCCGTGCATCAGCTCGAACGACTCGGCGAACTCGGCCAGCAGCGCTGCGCCGGTGGGGGTGACGAGTTCGTGTGGTTCGTCGCACTGGTTCACGGCGACGCCGCGCGCGCCGAGGATTTCCAGCGTGGCAGCAGTCGGCACAGGGAAGTGGCCGTGGGCGCACTCAACCCAGCCGGTGCCCTCGGTGATCGGTGCGGCGAGCACTCGCGGTTTGCCGAGCAGTTCGAGCGCGATGCAGCCGCCAACGATGTCGACGATCGAGTCCACCGCGCCGACCTCATGAAAGTGGACCTCGTCCGGCGGCATGCCGTGAACCTTGCCCTCGGCCTCGGCGACTCGGCGGAAGACGGCGACTGATTTTTCCTTCACCCAGTCGCTGAGCGCGCTGCTGTTGATGAGCGACCGGATGTCGGCAAAGGTGCGGTTGTGTGAGTGGCCGTTATCGTCGTGACTGTGCGAGTGTGAATGACCGTGTTCGTGCGAATGCCCATGCGACTGTTCATGATGGTCGCCTTCCCCCTCACCCCCGGTAGGAAGCAAGTGAACGTCAAACTTGACGCCCTCGATGTTTGCCTTGGTTTTGCGGCCGACGTGCAGTTGGTAGTCGTCGAGATTAAGTTTGGCCAGTTCGGTCTCAAGCACCGTTGCATCGACGCCGAGGTCGATCATTGCGCCGAGGAACATGTCGCCGCTGATGCCGCTGAAAATATCGAGGTAAAGAGTCTTCATCCGATCACGGAAAAGCGAAGCCCGTGACGGGATTAAACGCTGAAGCAGGCAAAGGGTCTACCAGTAAAACACCGGGGCGCCAGATGTTCGCTCGACCATGCCGACCAACTTACGGCCTTCCATCTTGGTTTTCTGCCAGGCAACGTGGCCGTCGAGGTAATTCAGGTTTCCACCGGCCGGGTATTTGCCGGAATTATCCAAGTGAGCCGTCTTGTGCAACTTGGCCCATCCGCCTTGCACCGTATCGAAGCCATTGTTCAGTGATGAGGAACATGTGGCATCTGCGGTGAGAACACGGTCGGAAGGCGATGGCTTGACAGTCACACCTCTCACCTTGATCGACCGGGTCGACATTGTGTAGTTGATGTTGGTCTCCACGACGCGCGGTGCCCACGGGATGGTCAGGGCATAGCCAATCACGCGATGATTCATCTGGCCGGTCCACTCCCACAATGTCTTGCTGTTCTGCTCCTGAAATGATGGGCAATAGAGGATGTCTCGCTGAAAACCGAGCTTGATCATCGAGTCCGTCACATTAATACCGGCGTCCCACGGCCAGTAGCCGGTTCTTTGGCCTATCTTGTTGCGGTTGTACGGCAGCTTGTCGTTGTTCTCGTCGGCGTACATCTGCCACGCGAGTGCCACCTGCTTGAGATTACTCAGGCAGCGGGTGCGCTTGGCCGATTCCTTGGCCTTGGCCAGAGCCGGCAGAAGCAGGGCTGCAAGGATGGCGATGATCGCAATGACGACCAACAATTCGATGAGGGTAAATGCTCGAAGCCAAGCGCATCGGGGAGAAATTTGGTTCTTCATCCTTACAAAAGATTGAGCGTTTGACGAAATTTAAGTCGCCTTCTCGGAGACTTCAACTGTTTTTAAAGATGTGACAAGCCTACTTCAAGCTCGCGTCGGAGAGCGGCCTGTCGTTGGTTGAAATGACGTGGATGCCGTGAGCGTTTGAGCTTGGGTGAAACAGTTCCCAAACCACTTCCTTTTCGTGGTTCACCTCGAACACGCGCACCTTGCCTGGATTGCGTTGGGCGTAACTGCTGATCACCGTGTTACCGTTGGGCAGACGCTGACCTCCGCACGGATCGGCAAAACGCCCATTAACATGTGAGTTGTCAATCATCCAGACGACTTTGCCATCGCGATCGAATTCCACCGTCTTGTTGCCGTGCGTGAGATTGACAACCGTGTTGCCGTTGGCCAGGCGGATCGCGGTGAACGGCCAATTCTCGGCAGCTCGGCCGCCGAGTTCGGCGAGGTCGGTCTTGATTTCGTTCACCACCGTTCCGTCCGGCTTGTATTCCTTCACCTTGAACGCCAACAGATGCGGCACGAGATAATTCCCGTTGGCCAGTTTGCGAGCCATACGCGTCTGCATGTGGCTGTTGTCGGTCTCCGGTTTGAGCGGCACCTCAACGGCGACTTTGCCGTCCTTGGTGATCTCGAGCAGGCGAGGCTTCGGCCCTCGCTCGACGACCAGTGTGTTGTCGTTGGCCAGGCGCCACGCCGTACCGAGTTCCTTGTTCGGCTTGGTCAAGGCGTAACGCCAAACCACTTTCATGTCGCGTGTCATTTCCTTGGCCACGTTGTTCGCAGAGAAAAGAATGTTGCCGTTCGTCAGAACAGAGCCATCGCGCGAATGTTCGTTCACTTGCCAGACGACCTCGCTCTTTTCGTTGATGAGTTGAGTCAGTCTGCCGCAGATCAAAATGCCGTGGCGGATACCTGCGCTGCTCACCTGCCGGATGGCCGGTTTGTCAGCGGCAAAAGAAGAGGCGCCCATCGCAAACAGCGACAACGCGAGAATGGTATTACGAAGTGATCTCATCTGCGCAGCGAACCTACCCCGAGACAACTGTCTGGCCAAGTGGCGAATAGAGGAGCGAGAACGAGTGACGGCGTGTGAAGTTTTTGGCCAAGCGGATTCGCGAGTTTTTAGGCTCTTCCCTCCATCAAATCGACGAGGTGAATTTCACCGTTGGTGATCTCGATGTTCAGCGGATGGAGGCTGGCTCCGGCGCAGGGGCCCTCGATGCACAGGCCGGTATTTGGATGATATATTGCGCCGTGTGTCTGGCAGACGAACA
>DASCOW010000051.1:0-3179 GCA_036012205.1 Verrucomicrobiota bacterium | reverse complement strand
TGTTTTCGTATCCGATGCGAAAGCCGCCCCAGCACCAGATAGCGACGTACAAACAGAGTGGATAAAGAATGATGCGCGAAATCAGCTTCACGTGACGCAATTCTTAGCAGCCTTGACCTGGCAATGAAACGCAAAACAGCTTGCCAGCACTGCTATGTTTCCGTTTCATCCGGCTATGGAAATTTGTGGAATCTTTCGGACAATCATTCTTACCGCGCTTGGCTTAGCCGTTGCGCTTGGCCAAGCGAGTGCCGCACCGGCCAAGGCGCTGGTATGCTTCGGCAGCTACTCCCCCTCCGACAAGGAGAGCGTCCACCTGTTCCAACTCAACCTGAAGGACGGCGGACTGAAAAAGCTTAGCGCCGTTGCAGGCTTGAATAATCCGTCATTCCTCAAAATCCACCCGAGCGGCAAATTTCTCTACACGGTCAACGAAGTCGCAACATTCGAAGGGAAACGCAGTGGCGGCGTGACGGCATTCGCGCTTGACGTGCAGGCCGGCAAACTGACCCAACTCAACCAGCAGCCATCCGGCGACACGGGCCCATGCCATCTCACCGTTGATGCCACTGGCAGATTCGTGCTCGTCGCGCACTACGGCGGCGGCAGCACCTCAGTGTTACCGATCAACAAAGACGGCTCCGTCGGGGCTGTGGTGTCGCTCATAAAACACAAAGGCTTCAGCGCCACGCCGCGCCAAAAGGCACCGCATGCCCACTCGGTGCACGTTGGCCCAAACAATAAGTTCGCCTTCGCGCCAGACCTTGGCATCGACAAGGTGCTCGTATTCCAGTTCGACGAAAAAACCGGCAAAATCACTGAGACCCAGTTCGGCGGAGCCAAGCTCGAACCCGGCTCCGGGCCGCGCCACTTCGGTTTTCACCCAAGCGGCAAGTTCGCCTACGTGATCAACGAAATGAAACAGACAGTCACCGCCTTCCGATACAATCCCATGCGCGGTCAGCTTAAAACGCTACAAACACTCTCCACCGTACCCCACCCGGTCAAAGGCAACAGCACCGCAGAGGTGCTTGTGCATCCAAGCGGCAGGTTCCTCTACGGTTCGAACCGCGGCCACAACAGCATCGCCATGTTCCGCATTGAAGAGAAAAGCGGCGAACTGACCGCGCTTGGCCATGAGCCTACCCGGGGCTCAACTCCGCGAAACTTCGGCATCGATCCCACTGGCCAGTTCCTGCTCGCTGCCAACCAGCAAACCGACAATGTCGCCGTGTTTCGCATCAACAAAGACAGCGGCAAACTCAAGTTCACCGGCAACGAGATCAAGCTTTCCAAGCCGGTTTGCGTCCGAATGATTTTGCAAAAATGAAAACACGGTGTTGGGAGAATATCAGTCAATCGACCGCCGTATTTTCAGCGATGACGCTCGGACTGATGCTGAGCGGTTGCGGTGGCCAAACGGAGGAAGCGCTGGAGGCCAACACAGCCGAAGAATCGGCCAACGACCTGATCAGTTTTTTTGAGAATGCCGAGCCGGCGATCAAAAAACTGGCGAAGACGGCGAGCGAAGCCTTGGAACAACGCAACTACAATCTGGCGATCAACTGCGTCAACCAACTCTTCATCAACTCAGCCAAGCTCAACACCGACCAGTTCATGGTCGCCAGCGAGACGATGGTCAACATTCAGCAGGCTCTCATCAATGCCGCCGCCGAGGGCGACAAAAAAGCCCAATGGCTGCTGAACACAATGGTGGACGTCCGTCGGGGCTAATCCGCTTGACCAAGCACTTGGTTTGAATTGCGGAAACGGCTTGAACTCCGATCCCGGCGCGGCAAGAGTTCCCGCCGCCATGAAGCTTTTTTGCACCTCTCTCATCGCAGCCCTGTTCCTCATTGGCTGCAAGCACCAATACTCCCTCGATCACAATCACGCCGAGGACCACAATCACGATGCAAAGGTGGAGATTCCCGCCAGTGTGCGCATGGGCACCGGCTTGATGACCTTCGACACCGTGCCCAACTGGGGACTTACCGCTAAGGGCAAATCCGCCATCGGCCCCACCCATGGGGGCGTGACAGTTGGCAAAGACGGCACAATCTACACCAGCGCTGACAAAGGCGTGATCGCCTTCTCTCCGGACGGAAAAGTGGTCCGCGAGTTTCTCGGCGAACCGTACACCAAACTGCACGACATCGAGATTCGTGATGAAGATGGCACCGAGTACATTTACGGTGCGCGCAACGCAAACGCAGAGGGCATCAAATTCGCCGCCACCGATGGCAAGATTGCGCTCCGCCTGCCCTTCCCTGCGGAATCCGGGCTCGCTGCAAAACCGTTCAACCCCACCGCCATCACCGTGTCAGACAACGGCAACATTTTTCTTTCGGACGGCTATGCCAGCAACATTATTTTCATCTTCTCAAAGACCGGCGAATACATGAAGCACTTCGGAGCCAAGGGCAACGGGCCGCGACAATTCAACACCGCACACGGCATGACGCTCGACACCCGCTACGAACCGAACCGCCTGCTGATCTGCGATCGCAACCACCAGCCCCGCGGCCGACTACTGCACTACAGCCTCGACGGCGAATACATCAACGAAATCATCGGTGGCCTCGGCATGCCAACTTCCGTTTCCGTGCAGGGCGACTACGTCTCAGTGCCCGACCTGCACGGCCGCGTCGTGATCCTCGACAAGACCAACACCATCATGGCCGTGCTCGGCCACAATCCAGACCGCAAGCAGGGCCGCAACTACAACGTCAAGCAGGCGGACTGGATCGAGGGCGTATTCAGCGGCACCCACGGCTCCAGTTGGGATGCCGACGGCAACCTTTACGTGCAGGACTGGAATGTGGACGGACGCATCATGAAACTCGTCCGAGTGAAGGACTGATTCACCTCGCCCTTTGGCCAAGCGCTTGGCTTAGCGGACGCCCACTTGGCCGGTTTTCGGGTTGTACACGTAGCGCATGCCGCGCGGAGGGCGCGGAGGGCGCGAGAAGTAGCCTTCGGCCACCAGTTCGTTGAGGTTTTTTGGGTTGCGGCCCTCCACAGCTTGAAACTGCTTGATGGCGTTTTGGATGTTGGCCAGGTTGACCTTTTTCTCCGAGACTTTCTTGGCTTTGCCCACGGCTCCGATGTAGTCCACCGGCGCAGTCAACGGGTTGCCGGCTGAGGAAGATTCATCATCCTTAGGTTTTCCGTCCTTG
>DASCOW010000050.1:0-7951 GCA_036012205.1 Verrucomicrobiota bacterium | reverse complement strand
TAGCCACTTGCGGCAACTTGGCTTGGCCAACGCGATGTACATGGACGATAATGAGGATATCTTCCCGTACCACCGTAGGGCGTTGAGCAATACACCTACCAAGGGATTCCAGCGCTTGGTTGAACTCAACAAGGGCATGACGTATGCAAGGGAGGAGACTTGGTTTACGCTCATTTACGGATATGCGCCATCCGATCAGGCGTACCGTTGCCCCGACCTGCATCACGACAAGTTTCAAAACGCATCCAAGCAGCATGACAAGTGGCGGTTCGACGCACACAGCATCGGCTACGGGCAGAACTCCTACTTCCTCGGGCAAATGCCCGGACGCAAGGGTGAGAAGAGCGGGAATTTACCATGCGGTTACGAGGTGAAACTGGGTTCGGTGCGCAGCCCGGTAGAGTGCATTAACCTGGCCGATTCGGAGCAGAAGACAGGCGGCCACTGGTCCCTCACGATGTGGTGGCCGTTCATCAACCGTGCCAACGAGGGCGTGGCCAGTTTGCGGCACAGTAACTCCGCACCGGTGACCTTTGTGGATGGCCACGTGCAGGCGTATGATGATCCGGATCGGACCATCAATCCCAAGCGCGACAACACCGCCGAGTACATTGAGAACTGGGATCCGCAGCAACGCCGGAACGCATTTTGATTTCATGCCACCCAAGGTTGTTTTTTTCGCGGCTGTTTCGGTGACGCTTACATGGGCTTTTGCCGGTGTGAATGCGGAGGAGATTCTTTTTGATAGAAATACTCTATCCGGATGGGAGGGGGACGCGAAGTGGTGGCGGGTGGACAAGGGCGCGATCACGGGGGAGATTCCGGAGGGCAAGACGCTCAGGCAGAATCAGTTTTTATTCTGGCAAGGGAAGCTGCATGACTTTGAGTTGCAGTTGGAGTACCGAATCAGTGGGCACCCGTCGGCAAACTCCGGCGTGCAATTTCGCTGCCAAAAAACCGCTCGCGGTGCGGCCGGTTACCAGGCGGACCTTGACGGTGGCGCGACGTGGGTGGGGCGCATTTATGATGAGCACGGCCGGGCACTCATCGTGGAGCGGGGCACACGGACGATCATCGGTCAGGGCGGCGGGCGAACGGTGGTGACTTTTCGGCCGGCGGCCGAGTTTGCCGTAGTGGCCAAGCGCGAGGAGTGGAACGATTACCGTATCCGCGCCGTTGGGCCGCGAATGCAGGTTTGGGTGAATGGCCATTTGTCGGCGGACCTGACGGACAACGAGTTGGCAGCGCATGAGTTTTCCGGCCAGTTGGCGTTCCAGTTGCACTCGGGATCGGGGCCGGCAAAAGTGCAGTTTCGAAACATTCGACTGCGGTCGCTTGGCCAAACGACACCGCCATCAGGCGAGGTTACCCCATCAGTGGCCAAGCGCGGTGGCATTCCGCCCGAGGGGAAGAATCTTGGCTTTGAGGACGGGACACTGCGCGGTTGGACGGCAGAGGGCGAAGTGTGGGAAGGTGGCCCGATTGAAGGTGACACGGTGACGCCGCGCCGTCCCGGCCAAGCGAGCCAGCACGCGGGCCGTTTTTGGGTGGGTGGCTACGAGCGTACGAACTCCGACGCAGGGCAGGGCACACTCACTTCTGCGCCGTTCGAGGTGACGCACTCGTGGGGTAGCTTTCTCGTGGGTGGCGGCTCACGGCCGCTCACGCGCGTGGAGCTTGGCCAAGCGGGGGACAGCAGGATTCTATTCACCTCCTCGGGCAAGGACATCGAGGATATGCGAGCGGTGGCGGTGAATCTCACGAAGTTGCGCGGCAAAAAAATATTCATCCGCGTGGTGGACGAGTCGTCTGAAGGTTGGGGTCATGTCAACTTCGATGACTTTCGTTTTCATGACAGCGAACCTGTTGCTATTCGGCCGCAACGAAAAGTCAGTCCCGTGTTGCAACATCTAAAGCCTAATCCAGGCGATGATCCGACCAACAGCGGGATGCGCGTACCGGAAGGGTTTCGTGTGGACCTGATTGCGCGTGAACCGGAGGTGACGCAACCCATCGCATTCACGATTGATGCGCGTGGCCGGTTGTGGGTGGTCGAGGGGCACAGTTATCCTCAGCGCAGGTCGGTTGGCGAGGGGCGCGATCGTGTGGTGATCTTTGAGGACGCCGATGCTGACGGCATATTTGAAAAACGAACGGTGTTTGCCAAAAACCTGAACCTCGTCAGCGGCATTGAGGTGGGTTTTGGTGGTGTGTGGCTTGGCGCCGCGCCCCATCTGCTTTTTATCCCGGATCGCGATGGCGACGACGCGCCCGATGGCGAACCGGAGGTGCTGCTTGACGGTTGGGGGTATCAGGACACGCACGAGACGCCGAACAGCTTGACATGGGGACCGGACGGCTGGCTTTACGGTAATCACGGCGTGTTCAACAAATCTCTGGTTGGCAAGCCCGGTTCGCCGTCTGATGAGCGAATCCGGCTTTATGCCTGTGTTTGGCGTTACCATCCGGTTCAGCACGAGTTCGAAGTGTTCGCCCGCGGCGGCAGCAATCAATGGGGGATCGACTTCAACGACAACGGGCATTTGTTCATCACCCACTGTCGCAGCTTCTGGGGGCGTGGACCGACCTCTTATATCGTCCGGGGCGGGCATTACTGGAATCAGGTGAACGGCAACCATGCGCCGTTTGTGAGCCGCGGAAGTGGCGGTCGGCGTTCCCGTGCGGGATTGCATAACTTTATGCTCGCCTCGGCGCAATACGGGCACGGCGAAGGCGGCGCTGGCAAGCCCGGTTCGCGCGCGGTGTACGGCGGACACTCTCACGTCGGTGCGATGATTTATCTCGGCGACAACTGGCCGGAACAATTTCGCAACCAGCTTTTCACGCACAACCTGCACGGGCGTCAGGTGAACCGGCAACTCAACCTCCGCAGCGGGTCCGGCTACGACACGATTCACGCCGGTACGGATCAACTCTCCGTGGCTGACACGAACTTCGTGGGCGTGGCCCTTGACTACGGTCCGGACGGCGCGGTGTACATGATCGACTGGGTGGATCAGCGGAATTGCCACAGCCCGCACGCCGAGCGGTGGGATCGCTCCAACGGCCGGATCTTCCGCATGGCTTGGGCTGCGACATACAAGCCGGTGAAGGTTGATTTGAAGAAACTCGATGACGCGCAACTCGTCGATCTGCAGATGCACAAAAACGACTGGCACGTTCGCACTGCCCGCCGCTTGCTGCAGCATCGTGCTGCCATCGGCAAGCTCGCTGCCGACACGAAAGCGCGACTGCATAAATTGCTTGCCCATCACGAGCCGCGCATTGTCTTACGCGCGCTGTGGGCGCTGCACGGCATCGGTGGTGACATGCCGGGGAGTCTGCTGAATCACGAGAGCGACTTGGTCCGCAGTTGGGCTGTTGCGTTGCTGACCGAGCAGACACCGAAGGACGCGCGGCGTCTTGTGAAAATGGCGAGCAATGATTCCTCTGCGATGGTGCGGCTTGCGTTGGCCAGCGCGTTGCCGCGCTTGGGCAGCCACGCCGAGCGCTGGCCTCTTGCCGAGGCTCTGGCAGGGCATGCTGAGGACAACAGCGATGCCAATTTACCAAACATGATTTGGTTCGGCATCGCTCCGGCAGCAGTTGCCGATCCTGCGCGTGCCATGCGCTTGGCCAATGCCACGCAACTCACGCGGCTTGCCGACTCGATTCACTGGTACCTTGGCCGTCACGACGCCGGTCGCGACCACTTGGTGGCGCATTTGAAAAACGTCGATGCCACCGAGGCTGTGCACTCGCTTCGTTTGCTCGCACATTCATTGAATGATCGTTCCGCCGCGCCGCCACCAGTTGACTGGAAGGCGGTGTCCGCACGTTATCGTCGCGATGGCGATGCTGAGATGCAGGGCTTGCTCGACCAACTCGGCGGCATCTTCGGCGATGCGGATGTGCTTGCCCGCAACTGGCGGTTGCTTGCAGATAAAACCGCGCCGATGCCCGTGCGCAAGGCTGCCTTTGCACTGCTTAAGACGCGCAGCGACACCGGTTCGGTGGCCACCCTCATCGCATTGCTAGACGAACCGGAATTTCGCGCCGGGGTAATTCCTTTACTCGGTCGGTACAATGACGCCAAGGCTGCAGTCGCGCTTATAGACCGCTTGGTCAAGCTGCGTGGCACCGAGAGGTTCACAGCGCTGAATGTTCTCTCAAGCCAACCGCTTGCGGCCCGCTCGCTCTTGCAGGCGGTACGCGACAAGCGTCTGGCCAAGGGCGAGTTGAACGCGCTGCACATTCGCCAAATGCACAGCCTCGGCGACGCACCGACGACTGAACTGCTTACCGGCATCTGGGGCAAAGTTGGAGGGACCAGTGCCGAGGCCAAAAAATCGATGGCCGCGTTTCGCCAACTCTACACGGAGGCGCCGCTCTGGGCGTACAGTGCCAGCGACGGCCGGGCGGTGTTTGCCAGGGCCTGTGCCATCTGCCATCAACTCAGCGGCAACGGCACTGCCATCGGCCCTGACCTCACCGGTTCGTGGCGCAACGGGCTCGATTATTTCCTCGAGAGCATCATCGATCCCAACGCTGTTGTCGGCGAGGCGTTTCAGTTGAACATCGTCACGCGTAAAAGTAACGCTGTTGTGACCGGCACCGTTCTCAATGAATCCGGCGACGCGCTCACCATTCGCACTCTCACTGAGACGCTCAATGTTCCGACCGGTGACATCAAGTCCCGTCAGGTTCTCGAGCAGTCGATGATGCCTCCCGGTTTGTTGGACACCCTGACCAAGCGCGAGACCATCACGCTCCTGAAATATCTCACGAACAGGAATTGACAGGATCGCATCTGGCCAGGCGCCGGCTTCCGTCAGCCCAGAAGGTTGCGTGGCAGTTCCGCGCCGGCGACGTAGTCCATGCCGGTGGCGATGAGCATCTGGTAGATGTTGATTCGGAAATCGGGGCAGGTGCTGACAAGGCAGTAGGCTTCGGTTTCCGTGAAGGAGTATTCTTCAACCAGCCAGGACATGAGTAGTTGAGTGGCACCGTCCACGGCCGTCTCCAGCGGTCGGGCGGCTTGGACGGCGATGATGGATTTTTCCTTCTCGATCCGCATGAAGGGCAGGCGGCGGCGTTTGACCAGTTGAAACCGGAGCCGGACCGTGGCGCAGGTTTCCGCTGCCGTGCCGCAGTACTCGGTGTCGCCCTGGCTGGCATGGACGTCGCCGAGGTAAAAGAGCGCGCCGGTGTGGAACACGGGCAGGTGCACCCGGCTACCGGTCGCGACGTCCCGAATGTCGAGGTTGCCACCCCAAGCACCCTGGCCGTCGATGCTGGTGACCACCTCGCGCTCGGGGGCGACGCCGATCGTGCCGATGAAAGGCGAAAGAGGCCAGGAGATGGTGTCGTTGAATTGGAGGGCGCCGTCCCGCATGGTGCCGCTGGGGCCGGGGGAATGCTCGAAAACCATGGTGGTGTATTGCTGCGAGACACCTGGCCAGTCGGTCGCTTGGCCAAGCGGGCCGCGCCCCGGACCCACGGCCACCCATGAACGGTCGCCCACCAGGATGTCTTCGATTTCAACGATCAGAACGTCCCCTTTTTTGGCACCATCGACGAAGACCGGTCCACCGATCGGGTTGGCCAGAGGCGGATGCTGATCGAAGCCGGGGCGATTCGCTGGGATGGCCTTGTCGGCAGCTGTTTTGAAAAAACCGGAGCCTGCGTCCCGGGTCTCGATTTCGAAAGACTCGCCCGGTTGCACGCGAAGGAGTGGTTTATCCCGCCAATCAAAGACGAATTTTTGGGCTTGGTCTCGGGTGATTCGTTGCATGCCAAGGGTGTGCGCTTGGTCAAGCGTACGGTTTGCCTCGGGCCGAAGCAACTTCGATCAAATGCCCATGTCGGCCTTGGCCTCGGCGAACTTGGCGATGGCGAATTCCAGATCCTCCCGCGTGTGGGCGGCAGAAATCTGCGTGCGTATGCGGGCTTTGCCTTTTGGTACGACGGGGAAGCTGAAGCCAACGACGTAGACTCCCTTGTCGAGCATGGCATCGGCGAAGCGGCCGGCGAGCGCGGCGTCGCCGATCATGATGGGGGTGATGGGATGCGTGCCCTGAAGGATTTCAAAACCGCTTCCATCCATTTGGTCCCGGAAGAACCTGGTGTTGGTCTCGAGCCGATCCCGAAGTTCGGTGGATTGGTTGAGCAATTCGATTGCCTTGATGGAGGCGGCGACGATGCTCGGGGCGACGGTGTTGGAAAAGAGATATGGGCGCGAGCGTTGCCGTAGCATTTCGATGATCTCCGCGCGACCACTGGTGTAGCCGCCGCTGGCGCCTCCGAGCGCCTTGCCAAGCGTGCCGGTGATGATGTCGATGCGGCCCATCACACCGTGGTGCTCGTGCGTGCCGCGGCCGTGTGCGCCCATGAAGCCGACAGCATGGGAGTCGTCAACCATCACCAGCGCGCCGTGTTCGTCGGCGAGGTCGCAGATGGCGGGGAGATCGGCAAGGTAGCCGTCCATCGAGAACACGCCGTCGGTGACGATGAGAATGCGGCGTGAGCCCTTGGCCGCCTCAAGTTGCGCGGCGAGGTCGGCCATGTCGTTGTTCTTGTAGCGGAACCGCTTGGCCTTGCAGAGACGCACGCCGTCGATGATCGAGGCGTGGTTCAGTTCGTCGGAGATGATCGCGTCATCGGGGTCAAGCAGTGTCTCGAACAAACCGCCATTTGCGTCGAAACAGGATGTGTAAAGAATGGTGTCCTCGGTGCCGAGGAAGTCGGTGAGTCCTTCCTCGAGTTGCTTGTGGATTTTTTGTGTGCCGCAGATGAACCGCACACTGGCGAGGCCGTAGCCCCATTCATCCAGCGCAGCGCGCGCGGCGTTGATGATCTCCGGATGGTTCGCAAGTCCAAGGTAGTTGTTAGCGCACAGGTTCAGCACGGGCGCCTTGCGCCCAACACCCACGCGCGCCGCCTGCGGTGTGTCGATGACGCGCTCGCCCTTGTAAAGACCGGTCTCGTGGATTTCGTCCAACTCGGTCTGCAGTTCGGTTTTCAGGTTGCCGTACATGTTGTTGTCTCCAACTGTCGGGGATCCGCCAAGGCGGGCATGCAAGCTGCGTGCGTTACCATTGCAGGATCACCTTGCCGCTTTCGCCACTGAGGGCTGTCTCAAACCCCTGCTCAAAGTTGTCAAAGGCAAACCGGTGGGTGATGACCGGTGCGATCTTGAGGCCGCCCTCGAGCATCACGGTCATTTTGTACCATGTCTCGTACATTTCACGGCCGTAAATTCCCTTGATCGTGAGCATGTTGAACACGACCGAGTTCCAGTCGATGGCCATTTCGCGCTCAGGTATGCCGAGCATGGCGATCTTGCCGCCATGGCACATGTTCGTGAGCATGTCGTTGAAGGCGTCTGGATTGCCGCTCATCTCGAGCCCGACGTCGAAGCCTTCGTCCATGCCAAGTTCCTGCTGCACGTCGGCGAGTTTTTCGCTGGCAACGTTCACCGCGCGCGTGACGCCCATGCGCTTGGCCAGGTCGAGCCGGTAGTTGTTCACGTCCGTGATCACGACATGGCGCGCGCCGGCATGCCGGGCGATGGCAGCGGACATGATGCCGATCGGTCCCGCGCCGGTGACGAGCACGTCCTCGCCCAGCACGGGGAAACTCAGTGCCGAGTGGGTGGCGTTGCCGAAGGGATCGAATATTGACGCCACATCCAGATCAATGCCGGGCTTGTGCACCCACACGTTGGTTTGCGGCAGTGAAATGTACTCGGCGAACGCGCCTGGTCGAGTGACGCCGATGCCGGTGGTGTCGTTGCACAAATGCCGCCGCCCGGCCATGCAGTTGCGGCAATGCCCGCACACCACGTGCCCCTCGCCGCTCACCAGTTCGCCAGCACGGAAGTCGCGAACGTTTTCACCGGTCTCGACGATCTCGCCGACGAACTCGTGCCCGACAACCAGCGGCACCGGCA
>DASCOW010000049.1:0-14803 GCA_036012205.1 Verrucomicrobiota bacterium | reverse complement strand
TGCACTACTACCTGAACACCTTTCCGCACGCACATGGCCGCGGGCGTCCGATCGGCCCGGAGTCCGACCCCCATTCTGTCCTAGGCATAACAAAGTGGCTCATCCGGGAAATCAAGATGGATCTGTAGCAGTGATCGAGTTACCCAAACTGGGCCAAAGTTTTCATTAGTCTGGACGGATCAAAAAAGTCTGCAGAGGAGGAAGTGTTTCACTTAAATCTATTGGGCTTTTAGGGTGTAAAAATTTCGCATATTTGTAGCTTGCTGATGAGGTGTTTGAAGATCGTGTGATGAGCGATAGAACTACTTCAAATACAATTGTTTAACGCTTCATTTTGCCGGGCCGAACGCATAAACCCGCCCATCCTCCGCGCCGATAATTACCACGCCACCGGCTACAGCCGGCGCGGCGATAATTGGTTCTCCGATCTCGTGCGCCCAAAGTTTCTTCCCGTCCACCAGCGACACCATGTACAAATTGCCGTCGTCCGACCCAACGACCACCTTGCCATCCGCAACCACTGGTGAACTGTCGACGCTGCCGCGCGTGCGGAACGCCCAAAGTCGTTTGCCGCTCTTGCGGTCGAGACAATGCAGCCGCTTGTCGCGGCAGCCGACCAATACGCGATCCGCCGTCACCGCCGGCGAAGAGATGTAGGCGAAGGCGCGGTCCCGGTACTTCCACGCGATTTTTCCTGCGTTGATGTCGATGCAGAGAAACTCGTTCTCGTAATGACCGATGTAAGCCATGTCATCGACCACCGCCGCCGAGCCGATGATGTACGCCTCGGCGTCAATCTGCTTTTCCTTCTCCCCCTTGGCCAAGCGGATGACATGCAGCACGGCGTCACAGCCGCCAAATGCCGTCCGACCGGAGGACACCGCCGGTGAGCCGTTGATGTAATTGGCTGTCTCGTAATGCCAGTTGCTCCCGCCACTCTCCAAGTCCAGCGAGTAAAGTCGAAAGTCGTAGCTGCCGACGATCAGCGCCGGCTTCGCACCGGTGCCGATTGGCTGAAACAAATTCGGTGCGCCAAGCACACGATCCTCGGTCTCAAACTTCCAAGCCAACTTGCCGTTCTCGGCCTCAAGCGCATACACAAAACCGTCTGACGAGCCAAAGTAAACGCGGCCGTTGTGCACCAGCGGCGACGACTCAATAATGTCGTCCGTCTCGAACGCCCACAGCTTTTTGCCGGTCTTAAGATCCAGTGCGTACAAATGGCCGTCGTCACAGCCCACGTAAACCTTGCCGCCGGCGATTGCCGCCGTGCTACGGATGCCCTCCTCGGCCTTAAACGTCCATTGTTGCCGGAGTGAAGAGCCAAGCTTGCTTTTCGAGACACCGGTGAGTGAGGCCGTGCCCCGATACATCGGCCAAGCATCCGCCGGTGCGGCATCCACCCCAGCCGCCTGGCCAATCGTCTGACCAACAAGTGTCAACAGCAAAACCGAAGTCAACAACATGACGATTAGACAGCGCCTTCGGCGTTGATCCATCCGTTGTTTCGCCCTCACCCGGGCACACTTGGCCAAGCTCCCACACCCATTGGGAGGGAGCCGGAACGCGAGAGGACGCGAGATAATCACGGGATCATTTGGCATCACTCGTCAAGACGCTGGATAAATGAAACAGATTCAACGCTCATAACTCCGGCGGACCAGTCCGCCTAGCAGCACGGTAATGAAAGGCGGGGAGCGAGACAATCCAAAAGGCCCCACGCCCATGGCCAATCAGCCCACTCTCTACATTAAACTCCTCACTGGCTGCTTTTCGCGCTTGGCCAAGCCGGGGGGAGTTTTTACTCTTCGTTGGCCAGTGTACGGCTTTTCTCCATGACTAAACCGAACCACGATTCGCAGGCTGTTGATCCGGTAGCCCACCCTGAAGTTTTTGATGAGGTGGTAGTAGGCATTTTCCGCTCCACAGAGGAGGGCCGGTACAGTTATGCCAATCATCGGTTGGCGGAGCTTTACGGGTACGACTCGCCTGCGCAGCTGATCGAGGCGATCGGGGATATCGAGGGCCAACTGTACGTGAATCCGAAGCAGAGGGATTTATTCCTGAAACTGATCCGGCAACAGGGGCGCATCGAGCAGTTTGAGTCTGAGATATTCCGCCGGGACGGATCACGAATTTGGATCTCAGAAACAGCACGTACGGTATGGGACAACTTGGGCAAAGTGCTTTTTTACGAAGGCACGGTACAGGATATCGCTGAGCAAAAGGGGGCAGAGCTGGAGTTGCGCCGATCGGAGATTTTGTTTCACTCGCTGGTGGAAAATCTTCCGCAGAATATTTTCCGGAAAGACGCCGCTGGAAAGTTCACGTTTGCCAACAAACTGTTCTGCGAAGAACTGGGCAGGCCGCGGCGCGAGATCATTGGCAGGAGTGACTTTGATTTTTTCCCCACCTCCCTAGCAAACAAGTACCGGAATGATGACATCGGCATCATGGAGAGCGGCGAGTCGCTGGACACGGTGGAAGAACACGTTGCGCCGGAGGGTGAGAAGTCGTGGGTACACGTTGTCAAGACGCCGATCCGCGACGAGGCCGGCCGGTGCACTGGAGTGCAGGGCATTTTTTGGGATGTCACCCAGCAGAGGCGTACCGAGATCGCACTAGCGCATGAGCGCGATCTATTGCGCACGCTGCTCGACAGCATCCCGGACCGGATTTACTTCAAGGATAACGATAGCCGGTTCCTGATGATCAGCCGGGCCATGGCCAAGGACTTCGGGCTAGACGATCCCGGCGATGCCGTGGGCAAAAAGGATGCTGACTTTTTCAGCGAGGAACACGCCCGCCTCGCGCTGGAGGATGAGCAGATCATCCTTGAGACCGGCCAAGCGATCATCGGCAAGACAGAAAAAGAGACATGGAACAACGGCCAAGAAAGGTGGGTGCTGACGACCAAGATGCCGATGCGCAATACCGACGGCGAGATCGCCGGAACGTTTGGTGTCTCCAAGGACATCACCGCGCTGAAGGAGGCTGAAGTTGAGTTGGCCCAAGCGCGCGATGCTGCGCTGGAGTCGGCGAGGGTCAAGTCGGAGTTCCTAGCCAATACCAGCCATGAGATTCGCACGCCAATGAACGCCATCGTCGGGATGACAGGTCTGTTACTGGACACGCCGATGAACGAGCAGCAGCGGGAGTTCCTCACCACCATTCGCCTGAGCGCCGACGCACTGCTGGGGGTCATCAACGACATTCTCGACTTCTCAAAAATGGAGGCGCAGAAACTGGAGATTGAGGAGATCCCGTTCGATCTGCGGGAAACGGTCGAGAGCGCCGTGGATCTACTGGCGGAGCACGCCCACAGCAAGGGATTGCACTTGGCCTGCCTTGTTTACGAGGAGGTGTGGACGCGTGTCATCGGCGATCCGGGGCGATTGCGCCAGATCGTGACCAACCTGGTCTGCAACGCGATCAAGTTCACTGAGCAGGGCGAGGTAATGGTGAAGCTGAGCACCGTTCGGGAGAACGGCCGTGAGGTGACGATTCACTGCGAGATCGCCGACACCGGAATCGGCATCCCGGCGGAGGCACATCAACGCCTGTTTCAGCCGTTCAGCCAAGGCGACGGATCGCTCTCGCGCCGCTACGAGGGCACCGGCCTTGGCCTGACGATCTCGAAGCAGTTGACCGAGATCATGGGTGGCAGAATCGGCTTCGAGAGCAAGCTGGGGCAGGGCTCAAGTTTTTGGTTCGAACTACCCCTTCGGAAGCAAACCGAGGCCGGCGAAGTGGAGGAACAGCGGCAACTCCTGGCCGGCCTGAACGTGCTGGTGGTCGATGACAAGGAAACTCACTGCCAGATTTTGCACCACCAACTGCGCTCGCGCCGCATCAAGACGACTGCGGCCGGCGAGGCGCCCGAAGCGCTGAAACTGCTTCAGGAGGCAGTCGCCACCGAAGATCCTTTCCGAGTGGTCATCCTGGACAGTGAAATGTCGGAAGAGAACAGCCTCGGCTTGGCCCAAATCATCAAGAACGACCTGATTTTTGCGGAATTGAAGCTGATTCTGCTGGCCCCGATGGGGCAAATGCTTCAGTCAGCAATCTGGCAGGAAGCCGGTATCGATGCTTGCCTTGCCAAGCCGGTCAAGCAATCCCGCCTGCTCGAGTGCATCGGCCGCCTGCTCGACGGCGAACGAGCCTTTGCTGACGAGGTGACTTCAGCTCAAGGCGCCGGAGAAACCAAGACACTCCGGATACTGGTGGCAGAGGACAACGAAGTGAACCGCAAGGTGCTGCTGCTGCAGCTCGGGAATCTCGGCTACACGGCGAACGCCGTAGCGAACGGACTCGAAGCCGTCGAGGCGATCCGCCGAACGCCATACGATGTGGTGCTGATGGACTGCCACATGCCGGAAATGAACGGCTGCGAAGCCACCCGAGCCATCCGCCAGATCCCGGGCCGCGCCCGACAGATCCGCATTATGGCGGTCACCGCCAACGCCGACCCGAACGAGAAACGCAAGTGCCTCGACGCCGGCATGGATGCCTACCTCATCAAGCCGATCGACTTGAAGCAGCTTGGCCAAGCGCTGGGTGGAATTGCCGGTGATGTGGGCGCAGTACGCGGAGAGGCCGGTTCGGGCGATGCCGACTCCATCGCCAGTGGACTGCGCTCGTTCGGTGACGCCGCCGTGGTGGCGGAACTGATCGATCTCTTTTTGCAGGACGCCCCGGCCCGGCTGGCCCAAGCCCGAGAGGCGCTGGAAGTCGGAGACGCTGACGGGATCAGTGAGGCAGCCCACTCGCTCAAGGGCAGCGCCCGCAACCTCCGGGCCGAGCGCTTGGCTCAGGCTTGTGAGGCTCTGGAGAAGGCCTGCAAATCCAGAAATCCCGATGCAGCCGATACCCCGCTTGGCCAGACGGAGGCAGAGTTGCAGAAAGTCATCGCCGTGCTCGAACAGCAAAAGAAGGCGCTTAGCCAAACCGACTGATCTGCTCGGCAGATATTTTTCACCCTAAATGAAATAACCCCTTGACGGGAAAAAAAAAACGTTTAACTAACGGGCGTGTGTGAGGAGGCATCACCCGTTTCAACTTGATAGATCATGATGTTCGGCTCCGGTTCAGGGTTAGCCATTTTGCCCTTTCCAGCCGCCATGCGGCGTCCTGTTTGTTGTGTCTGTACTGTCACCTCCCCTTCACACAAGTTTTATATAATACAAATCCATGAATAATGTTCTCACGATCATCCTCGCCGTCGGCGTCGTCGCCCTGTTGTACACCTTTTGGTTTTCCAAGTGGGTGGCCAACCGGGAAGTCGGCACCGACCGGATGAAGCGCATTGCCGGTTACATCACCGAGGGAGCGATGGCGTTTCTCAAGGCCGAATATTCGCGCCTGGCCTGGTTCGTCATCATTGTGGCGATTCTGTTGGCTGTGACGAGCAGCGGCGAAAATACAAGCCCGCTGATTGCGCTGTCGTTTACCGTTGGCGCGATTTGCTCCGGTCTGGCCGGCTTTATCGGCATGAAGGTGGCCACCAAGGCCAACGTCCGCACCGCCAACGCCGCGCGCACCGGCTTGAACAGCGCACTCAACGTCGCCTTCCGCGGCGGCTCGGTCATGGGCATGGGCGTGGTCGGCCTCGGCGTGCTGGGCTTGAGCCTGCTGTTTTTGTTTTATAACGGGCAAGACTGGGAGATCTCCAAGGTGATCACCGTGCTGACCGGTTTTTCCTTTGGTGCGTCGTCGATCGCGCTGTTCGCCCGTGTGGGCGGCGGCATTTACACGAAAGCTGCTGACGTCGGCGCGGACTTGGTCGGCAAAGTCGAGGCCGGCATCCCGGAGGATCACCCGCTGAATCCCGCGACCATCGCTGACAACGTGGGCGACAACGTCGGCGACGTTGCCGGCATGGGCGCCGACTTGTTCGAGAGTTACGTCGGCTCGATGATCGCCGCGATGGTGCTGGGCACGGTGCTGGTGGCCCTGCCAGAGTTTAAGGCGCTAACGGGTGGTGCCGGCGAGATGGGTGTGGTTTTGCTTCCGCTGATGCTCGCTGCTATCGGCATTGTCGCCTCGATATTCGGCACATTGGTTGTCTCAGTGAAAGAAGGCGGCGATCCCAAATCGGGATTGACGCGGGGCGAGCTGACCGCTGCCGTGCTGATGATCGGTGGCGCTTTTTTCACCATCACAAGCGTCCTCCCGGTCGAGTGGACAGTGGAAGAAAACACATACACAGCGATGGGCGTTTTTTACGCAAGTATCCTTGGTTTGGCCTGCGGCCTGGGCATCGGCTTTGTCACAGAATACTATACTGGCATCCACAAGAAACCGGTGGTCGCCATCAGTGAACAATCTGTCACCGGCACAGCCACGAACATCATTTCCGGGCTCGGCAACGGCATGAACTCCACGCTTTGGCCGACCATTTTCATCGCAGCGGCCATCCTCGGCGCGTACGAGTTTGCCGGCTTGTTTGGTATCGCAATTGCCGCCGTCGGCATGCTGGCAAACACAGGCATTCAGTTGGCGATCGACGCTTACGGCCCCATCGCCGACAACGCCGGCGGTGTTGCCGAGATGAGCGAACTGCCGTCGGAAGTCCGCGCCCGCACCGACCGGCTCGACGCCGTCGGCAACACCACCGCCGCCATCGGAAAGGGCTTTGCCATCGGCTCCGCGGCGCTGACCGCGCTGGCGCTGTTCGCCGCGTACATGGCCTCGGCCGGTATCACCTCGATCAATATTTCCAATCCTAGCGTCATGGCCTGCCTGTTCGTCGGCGCCATGCTGCCGTTCGTCTTCAGCGCCATGGCGATCGACGCCGTCGGACGCGCCGCCATGGCGATGATCCGGGAAGTGCGCCGCCAGTTTCGCTCCATCCCAGAACTCAGCAGCGCTCTCGAGGCGATGCGCCGCAACGACGACAAGCCGGTCGATCAATGGTCCGACGGGGATCGGGAGATTTACCGTCAAGCCGACGGTAAGCCGGAGTACGCGAAGTGCGTGAAGATTTCCACCGAGGCCGCCATCTTCAGTATGGTCAAGCCGGGGCTGCTCGCCGTGTTGACCCCGATCATCGTCGGATTCGGCTTCAAGGCTTACTTGGGTGACGGACAGGCCGCCGCCGAGGCGCTGGGCGGGCTGCTCGCCGGCGTCACCGTCAGCGGCGTGCTGCTTGCGCTGTTTCAGGCCAATGCCGGTGGCGCGTGGGACAACGCCAAGAAAATGTTCGAGGAGGGCGACGGCCTGACCATTGACGGCCAGACCTACGGCAAAGGTTCCGAGCCGCACAAGGCCGCCGTCGTCGGGGACACCGTGGGCGATCCGCTCAAGGACACCTCCGGTCCGTCACTAAACATCCTGCTCAAGCTGATGAGCGTCATTGCGCTGGTGATCGCACCGCTGCTCATCCGCTAAAAGGACGCGATCGTGCGATCGCCCCGCCCCCGCCGTGACTGAACCAAGCCAACAACCCTTCAGCACGGTGGTTCAACCGGCGGACAAGCCCGGCGCTATTGACCAGGCGGCGGAGTTGCTTGGCCAAGGGCAACTCGTCGCGTTGCCGACCGAGACCGTTTACGGCCTGGCCGCCGCCGCCCGCTCACCCGGGGCCGTTTCACGTATCTTCGAGGCCAAGGGCCGACCCGCCGGCAACCCGCTCATCGTCCACGTCGATTCCATCGAGATGGCCAGAGGCTGTGTCGCCGCCTGGCCAAGCACTGCCGTTCAACTGGCCGAGGCGTTTTGGCCCGGGCCACTGTCACTCGTCCTGCCCAAGGCTGACTCCATCCCGGACATCGTCACCGCCGGAGGCAATACCGTGGCCATCCGCTGCCCTGCGCACCCGGTGTTCAGCGCCGTACTGGCCAAGTGCGGCTTTCCGCTGGCGGCCCCCAGCGCGAACCGCTCCAACCGCGTTTCACCAACCCGGGCGCAGCACATCGTCGAACAGCTCGGCGGCAACCTCCCACTCGTGCTCGACGGCGGCGCGTGCGACCTAGGCATAGAGTCTACCGTGCTCGATCTCACCGTCGCCCCGCCGATCCTCCTGCGTCCCGGTTCGATATCGCTTGGTCAACTTCAGGCCGTCATCGGCCAAGTGGCAGCAGTCAAGTCGTCCGCCGCCACCGTGTCGCTGAAAAGCCCCGGACAGCTTTCGCGGCACTACTCACCGAAGGCGAAGTTGATACTGGTGAAAGGTGAACTGGATACTGCGCTTGACCAGGCGGGCGGAGCCACCCACGTCATCGCGCGCGAACCGGCTCCGCCCGTCTGGCCAAGTGGGCACTGGCATTGCTTGCCAAAAAACGCCGGAGACTTTGCGAGGGAGATATACGACACGCTGCACCGCTGCGACCAGCTTGGCGCGGAAACCATCCTGATACAGCCGTTGCCGGACGGCAATGAGTGGGCCGCACTGCGCGATCGCCTGAACCGCGCGGCCGGGTTCAGCTCTCGATGACGTTGATCTCGACCGGCTCGACGCTGACGCCCTTGCGGCCAAGCCAAGTGATGGCTTTTTTCACGTCATCGGCCAAACCATCGAGTTCGAGGCAGACCAACCCTATCTCATCCGTCACACTCGCCTGCCGGACGTTGGTAATGACGGGAAACTTTTGAGACAGCTCCCATACCACCGGCTTGGTGATGAGCTTGGGCGGAAACATGAGCCAGAGGCGCGCGGTCTTGCGGGCTGCCTTTTTTTTGGCTGCCATGGTGTTGCCTCCGCGGGTCAACCGCCAGCGATGGCCGGGATGATGCTGACATCATCACCGTCCTTAAGCGGGGTGGCCTGATTGTCGAGGAAACGGATGTCCTCCTCGTTGACGTACACGTTCACGAAGCGCCGAATCTCGCCGTCCTCGCCGACGAGGCGCTCCTTGATGCCGGGGAACTTGCCCTCGAGCTCATCGACGGCCGCACCAACGGTGGCGGACTCGACTTCGACGGTTTCCTGCTCGTTCGTGAGCTTCCGCAGCGGGGTGGGTATTCTTACTGTTACTGCCATACTGAATTGATTATCCGGGTTACTTCGATTTGACTTTGCCATCCTTCTCCATCAGCTGCTCAAACTCGCGCAGGCTTGGCTTGATGCCAGCCGGTTTGCCGACGTGCCCCTGCACGGCGTCGAGCGTCTTCAAGCCGTTGCCGGTAACGCAAAGCACGACGGAATCCTCGGCGGGAATCTTGCCCGAGGCAACCAGTTTCTTGGCTGTGCCCACCGTCACGCCGCCGGCGGTCTCGGTGAAGATGCCCTCGCACTCGGCCAGAGCCGACATCGCCTCGCGGATTTCGTCATCGCTCACGTCATCGGACGCGCCGCCGGTTTCCTTCATCACCTTGAGCGCGTAAAAACCGTCCGCGGGAGTGCCGATGGCAAGCGACTTGGCGATGGTGTCCGGCTTGACCGGCTTGAAAAAATCCATTCCCTGCTTGTACGCGGCGGAGATGGGCGAGCAGCCTGTCGCCTGCGCGCCGTGCACGACGGGCTTCGAGTCCTTGGCCAAGCCAAGCTTGATCAACTCCTGATAGCCTTTGTGAATCTTCGTCAGCAGCGAGCCGGACGCCATCGGCACGACAGTATGCTGGGGCAGCTTCCAGTCGAGCTGCTCGGCGATCTCGTACGCCATGCTCTTTGAGCCCTCGGCGTAATACGGGCGCATATTCACATTGACGAAAGCCCACCCGTATTTACCGGCAATCTCGGCGCAGAGCCGGTTCACCTCGTCGTAATGGCCGCGGATACCCACCACTCGCGCACCGTAAATCAGCGAGTTGATAATCTTGCCCTCCTCGAGGTCGGCCGGAATGAACACGAACGCATCCAGCCCAGCGGATGCGGCGTTGGCAGCGACAGAGTTGGCGAGGTTGCCTGTGGAGGCGCAGGCGATCGTCTCGAAGCCAAGCTCCTTGGCTCGGCTCAATGCAACGCTGACAACGCGGTCCTTGAACGACAACGTCGGGTAGTTAACAGCGTCGTTCTTCACCCACACCTCACGCACGCCGAGCCACTTGGCCAAGCGGTCGGCCTTGATCAGCGGCGTGTAGCCGACCCGCGTGCCGACCGTCGGCTCGTCGGCCACCGGCAGCAGTTCGCGAAAACGCCACATCGTTTGCGGCCGCTTGGCCAGGGCTGCCTTGGTCATCGACTTTTTGATTTTGTCGTAGTCGTACGCGACCTCGAGCGGCCCGAAATCGAACTCGCACACGTGGGTGGCCTCGAGCGGATATTCCCGCCCACACTCGCGGCACTTCAGTGCCCGCATGAATCCTGCACTCTTACTCATTGTTCTTCTTCCGTTGCGAAAGGTTGGGAGTGAGTGGGACAAAATAGCCCCTTCCCGGAAGACGAGAAGGGGTGAAATTCAATTCCGCGATCTCGTCCCATTTTCCCCGACAATCCGCCGGGTTGGAATTGGCACCTCGTCGCTGGCTTCGCGGGCCAACCGGTTGCCGTGGTGTCATCGGGCCAGATCCCTCAACCACTCTTAATGAGAACGCTGCCAGAGCAGCGAGGGCGAATAGAGCGTGAATCGGGCCAACTTGTCAATCGAAATCTGGGTTTCCACCCGACTCAACTCGGCTTTGGCCAAACGAAACTCGCAACCAAGCGCGTTCGTGGCAGTAATAAACAACAAACTTGGCAACAAATTCAATCGCCCCGATTTGCAACGCTTTGGCTTGTTCGCCGGTAATGTAATAAACAATGAGGATTGTCGTGAACGTCGCCACCATACGCCAAGTGAGGCCTTTCATGGCACTTCGCAGCGGAGATTCGATCGATGCTTGAGCCAATTCGTTTTTCATTTTCTAAAGGTATTTGAACCAAATACTTGACCAATAATCACGACCGGGCCATAAAAACCTGAAATCTCTACTTTGTCAATAGAGATTATGTTTTTCTTGCTGTTTTCGTGCTCTTCATTTTGATTCTCTTCTGTGTTTCGCCATTTATTGCTCTCGATATCTTGTCTGGGCCTCTTTGGCTTGGCCCTTTCCGCCGCTGAACCCGAGGCTGCCAAAGAGGATCTTCCGCATCTGAAAGCAACCGAGCCAGCCAACGCGCTCGGCACCTTTACGCTCAAACCCGGTTTTCGGCTGGAGCTGGTCGCCGCCGAGCCGTTGGTTGCCGACCCGGTGGCTATGGCGTTCGACGAAAACGGCCGACTGTTCGTCATTGAGATGATCGGCTACTCGGAGCACCGCGATGACAAGCTTGGCCAAGTGCGGCTGCTTGAGGACACCGATGGCGACGGTCGCTTTGATCGATCGACGGTCTATGCGCGTGACCTCGCCTGGCCAACGGCGATCGTTTGCTACAACGGCGGCGTGTTCGTCGGCGTGACGCCTGACATTCTTTATTTGAAAGATACCGACGACGATCGCAAGGCCGACGAGCGGCGAGTTGTCATCACCGGCATCGGCGACGGAGTCAACCGACTCAATATGCAGTCGCTGATGAACAGCTTTCGCTGGGGGCTGGACAACCGCATTCACGGCACCGCCAGCGCCACGCCGGGGAAGGTGCGCGTCGTCGGCAAACCGGAACGCGGCACGGTCACTTTTCGTCGCGGCGATTTTTCGTTCGACCCACTTGCGCTCGACTTCCGACTCGAAAGCGGCGGGGCGCAGCACGGGATGGACTTTGATCCCGCCGGGCGGAAGTTCGTCTGTAGCAACAGTCATCACATTCAGCAGGTGATGTACGAGCAGCGGTACGCCGGAGTGAATCCGAACTTCAGTCCGCCGTCGCCGTTGGTGGATATCCCCGTGGACGGCGCCTCGGCGACGGTTTTTCGGCTTAGCCCGGACGAGGCGTGGCGAGTGATCCGCACGCGCTGGCGCGTTGCCAAACAAGTGTCCGGGCCAGTGGAAGGCGGCGGTCGGCCGTCCGGGTATTTCACGGCGGCTACCGGCGTGACGATTTATGACGGGCACGCCTGGCCAAGCGCGTTCAACGGTGATGCCTTCATTGCTGACGCCGGGAGCAACTTGGTTCACCGAAAAAAACTGCAAGGCGAGCGGGTGCAACTCAAGGCTGAGAGACCGGGCGACGAGAGCGACCGGGAGTTCCTTGTTTCAACGGACAACTGGTTTCGGCCGGTTCAGATGGAGGTGGGCCCGGACGGCGCACTGTACATTGCCGACATGTACCGCGAGGTGATCGAGCACCCGTGGTCGCTGCCGTACGGCATCAAGCAGCACATTGATCTCGACAGCGGCAATGACCGCGGCCGTATTTATCGGATTGTGCTGGAAAATTTCGTTCAACCCAAGCTTCCCGGGCTTGGCCAAGCGACTCTAAAAGAGTTGGTTGCAACGCTCGATCATCCCAACGGCTGGCATCGCAGCACAGCGACTCGGCTGTTGTACGAGCGTCATGACCAAGTGGCCGTCGAGCCGGTTCGCCGCTTGGCCAAGCACGGCAAAACCGCCCCCGGAAGGATGAGCGCCAACTACTCGCTGGCCGCGCTGGGAGCACTTAAGAGCAGTGACCTCGTTTTGGCGTTGGCCGACGAGTCGCCGGTCGTGCGTGCCCATGCCATTCGGTTGGCGGAGGGGTTTCTGCCCAAACTCCAGCCCGGAGCCGCCGGACAGGCGACGGTGTTCGATTCGCCGTTGGCCGCCAGCCTGCGCCGCTTGACCAATGACCCGGATGCGCAGGTGCGCTATCAACTTGGCTGGACGCTTGGCGGGTTGCGTATCCCCGGCAAGGCAGTGGCGGTAGCGGCGCTATTGAGACATGGCGCGGGGGATCGCTGGCAACAGGCTGCAGCGCTCAATGCCGCCGTCACGAACCATGCGAAAATTGTCGAGGCGTTGAAGTCGGACGAAACATTTGCCATGTCAAATACCGGCTCAGAAATCGTGAAGCAGCTTGGGGCGATGGCGGCGGGCCGCTTGGCCAAAGTCACCACCAACCCAGCGAGTGAGTACCATGCCCAAGTCTTCAAGCCTAAAACCAAGGCAAACCCGGATCGTGCCAAGGCGATCGAACAGTACCGCCCGGCCTTGGCCAAGCGCGGCAGTGCGGCAGGAGGCAAGGCCACGTTCGAGCAGCGCTGCGCTGCGTGCCATCAACTCGGAGGGGTGGGTCGCGCCATCGGGCCAGACTTGAAATCAACCCGCGCGAACGGGCCGGAGAAACTGCTCGTCAGCGTCATTGATCCAAACCGCGAGGTGTTGCCCCAGTACCTGTTGTTCACCCTGAACCTGACCGGGGAGGACGGGGTGCTCGTGGGGATGATTGCCAACGAGAATGTGTCCGTGGTGGAGTTGATTCAGCCCGACGGAAGCACAAAGAGCGTGCGCCGAGCGGGAGTGCGTTCGATCGTGTCGACCGGCCTGTCGCTGATGCCGGCAGGGCTGGAGGCGGGATTGAGTACCGGGCAGATGGCGGATCTGCTGGCGTGGCTGCTGGAGGCCGAGTAGCAAAAAGGCAGCGCCGGAATGGCGCTGCCTAGTTGTTGCACGAGAGCGGGCTGGCTCCGAAATTGGAGGGCCGCGTTCCCAGGTTTTTCCCTCCTTGGAAAATCAGTTTCAGGTGATTAGTTGAAGAGCCGCTTGGGGCAGGAGGTTTGCCTGTGTGAGCATGGATGTTCCGCTCTGGACGAGAATGTTGAACCGTGCGAGCTCGGTGGTCTCCTCGGCCACTTCAACGTCAAGAATACGGCTGTTGGTCGCGGCAAGGTTTTCGTTAAGCAGTCCTACTTGGCTTCGGGTAACGTTCAAGCGCTGGATATTCGCCCCAATGCGCGCGCGCATGTCGGCTAGGTTTTGGATCGCTGTCTGGATGTTGCTCAGCGCAGTAGACGCGCTGGAGGCGGTGTAAATGGCGGATGAGGCGGTATTAAACGCTCTGGCCAAACCAACCGTCGCCGCTGAAGAGTTCATGTTCAGCGCGTTCATGGTGAACGTGCTGGCGTCGCTGTCGATGGTGACAGCTGTCCCGGAATCTGCAAACAGCGATACGCTGTTGAAGTCCTTTGTCCCAATGTCGCTGATGTAGTTCTGCAGTTGGGAAAACTCGACCGAGTAATTTGAGCGGTCCTTGTCCGTCTTGGTGATGTCCTGGGCAAGCACGGTCAATTCACTCATTCGATCAAGTGCGTGCTTCACCTTGCGGGCAAAGCCGTCCTGCGTCTGCGAGAAGGAAACCGCGTTGGCGAGGTTATTCATCGCTGCCGAGTTTCGGCTTATTTGCGCGGTGAACCGACTACTCACCGCCAGTCCGGCAGCATCGTCTTGTGGTTGAATGATCCGTGAACCGGTGGAGAGTCGTGTTAGTGATTTTGTTAAGTTCTGCTGGGATGTATCCAGCAGGCGGGCGCCAGTCATGGCGGCTAGGTTCGTATTGATTACCATTTCGACAAATCCGTTTGTCGTTTACAGCATTGGCATCCGTGCCGCTGATGAACCTTTGTTATGGGTGATTCAAAAACCCTTGAGGAACCGTTCCTCGTGCAACGCCATCACTATCGGCAACGAACGGATCTGCTTTAGGAAAAAATGAACTCTTCACCGGGCAGGCATGAAATCGACTGATTTTAAAAGGTCATTTGTCCTTTTTGAGCAGCGAGCGGAGTGTGGCCAGGTTGGCAGCATCTTCGTGCAGATCAGCGGACTTGGGCGTCTCGAGGCATCCGGGTGTGTCGGCAAATCTGGGATCATTGACGATGTGTGCGAACGCCCTTTTACCGATCAACCCATGGCCGATATGGTCATGCCTATCGACTCGCGAGTTCAAATCTGTCTTCGAGTCATTGAGGTGAAACGCCAGCACCTGCTCCAAGCCGATCATCTGCCCCACCTCGGCGATCGCGGCATCCCA
>DASCOW010000048.1:0-4508 GCA_036012205.1 Verrucomicrobiota bacterium | reverse complement strand
GAACGAGACACGAACGGACTCGTTCGAGTTCATAAATTGGAGGACTCCAGATAAGGTGGTTGATTGGATGATTAGAGATAACAAATACAAGTGCCTTGAATGGGTCACGTCTCAGCCCAGATGGAATTCGTGCCTGTCTATCGAAATATACCACAAAGTGCTCATTTACACAGAAGCGCCAAGCGGATTTGAAGAGAAGGCTGAAAGCATAAGCTCAATTTTCGACTCGATTGTTCTATAGGTCTGCTTGGTCTTGGTTCAGATTCCGCCGCGGATGAGCAAACTTCATTTTGTGGGATTCCTCTTGAGCTTCGCTGTTCTTGACCAAGGGTTGGCGGCCGGGTCGCTTGTGATTGACAAGGGCACCCATCACCTCGGGACACCTGGCTTTCCCGAGTGGCAGGAATTCGAGGGCCGTACACCTCATGGCCGCCGCCTGGACCTGACATTCGAGGCGAGGAGAAACAAGGCGACGCACACGCTTTTTCTCCGGCAATGGCAGGTGAAATACTCGTGGTCCGTGCTGCTCAACGATCGACGGCTCGGCCGCTTGGCCACCATCGACACGCGATTGGTGCATGATTTGCCGATTCCGAAAGGCCTGCTTCGCGACGGCACGAACAAACTCTCCATCGTCGCGCCCAAGGCGACCGACGACATCGAGGTGGGCGATTTTTGGATTGTGCCCAGTCCGCGCAGAACGGCACTTGGCCAAGCGTGGCTCGGTGTAAGCGTCCGGGACGGCATTCCGTGCCGAATTACGGTCACCGACGAAAAAGGCCATCTCGCGGCGTTGCATTCCGGGCGGTCGGATACGCTCGCGTTGCGGCCTGGCGTGGCGTACACCAGCGATGGAGCGGCACGACTCGGCGTGTTGCCGGGTCGCTACACCGTCTACGCCTCTCGCGGGTTTGAGTTTGGTGTAGCGCAAAAGCAGGTCACTGTTAAGACTGGTGAAACGGCGGCCGTGGAGCTTGAAATCATGCGCGAAGTGCCGACGCCGAATCTCGTGGCGTGCGACACGCACATTCACACGCTGACCTTCAGCGGCCACGGCGACGCCACCGCTGAGGAACGCGCACTCACGATCGCCGGGGAGGGCATCGAGTTGGCGGTGTCCACCGACCACAACCATCACGCCGACTATCGCCCGGCAGCCGTCAAGACGGCGACGTCGAAACATTTCACTGCTGTGATCGGCAATGAGGTCACTACGACCATGGGCCACTTCAACGCCTTCCCCATTGAGCAGGACAGCCCGTTGCCCAACCATGAGTTGAGCGACTGGACGCAGTTGATGCTGGCGATGCGTGCACTGCCCGGCGTCCGTGTCATCACTCTCAATCATCCACGAGATGACCATACCAGTTTCACGCCGCTTGGCCCCGAGCATTTTAATCCTGTGAGCGGCGCGCATCTGGACGGTGAGCCGTACACGTTCGACGCGCTGGAAGTTGTCACTTCCGCCGCGATGCAGTCGGACATCATGCAACTGTATCACGACTGGTTTGCCATGCTGAACCACGGCTACCGCATCGCTGCAGTCGGGTCGAGCGACACGCACGACGTGAGCCGGTTCATCCTTGGCCAGGCGCGTACGTATGTGGAGTGCCCGGACGCCGTCCCGTCCGACATTGACGTGGCGCGTGCGTGCGAAAGTTTTCGGGCGATGCGCGCCTGCGTGAGCATGGGATTGCTACCCTGGATGACAGTTGAAAAAAAATACACCGTCGGCGATCTCGCCACCGGACTGGGCGAGACGATCGACGTGAACATCAAGGTGCTTGGTCCGTCATGGATCCATGCGGATCAGGTTGAACTTTATGCCAACGGTCAGCGCATCCGGCAGCGCCCGATCAAACCCGGCGCGGCAATCGTCAAGGCGGACGTGACGTGGCGTCTGCCCAAGCCGGCTTACGATCTGCATCTCGTTTCCATCGCCACCGGTCCAGGGATCGATGCGCCGTTTTGGGACATCCCTCGGTCGTACCAGCCGAAGTGGAAGCGGCACGTCCCGCGTGTGCAAGGAGCCACCAATCCGGTTTGGATCGACGCCGACGGCGATGGCCGGCACACCGCGCCCAGGGAGTATGCGCGGCGGGAAATTCGCCGAGCCAAGGGGGTGGTAGTCAAGGTTATTGGGGCACTCAAGTCGTACGACCAATCGGTGGCCGTGCAGGCAGCCAGCCTGCTGCACGAGAACGGACACGATCCGCGTTCCGGGACGCTTGGCCAAGCGCTGAAACAGGGCTCCCCGGTGGTGCGCGCCGGCTTTGACGCCTACGCCGCCACCCTGCCCTCCGCCAAAAAGTGATTGCGCGCTTGGCTCAGGGACAGTAGGTGCGCTTGGCCTTGGCCAGTACTTCTCTGCGGGTAAAACGGCACTTTTCTTAACTTTTCCACGGCAAACAGAGGCGCTTGGTCGGCGTGGTGCAGTGAGTTGGGATTGCCCGGGTTGCTGCCGAACTGGTTGATCGTCCAAGCCTGCAGGTTGCCGTCCTTGCCTCACTCAACGAACTGGAAGAAGCAGTCCCCGGCCAGCCCGGCGAGGATACCGTCATCCTGCACTCGGCCATGGATAGCGCGCAGCGCGTCGGAGCCGCTCCCGAGCGAGAGGGTTTTGTCGCCGCGAACCAGGCGGTTGATCTTGCCCCAGCATTGACTTGCTCTACGGTGTTGAGCAAATAATCAACCCGTCTAGACTAACGAATGCACCGGACCAGTTTGGGTAACTCGATCAAATCCGATATGAAGAACACAACGCACAACAGTGCGACCTGCACACGCCGACAGGCGCTTGGTGCCTTCGGCGTGGCCGGTGTAATCTCCGCCTTTCCGACGATCATTCCATCGACCGTTTTTGGAAAAAATGCACCGTCCAACCGCATCACGATCGGTATGATCGGGATGGGGCGCCAGGCACGCATGATCAATCTCAAAACGCTTTTGAACATGGATGATGTACAGGTGATAGCCGTATGTGATGTTGATCGCTGGCGCCTGGACAATGCCAAGCAGGATGTCGATGTTTTCTACGGGAACCGCGACTGCAAGTTCCACATGGACTGGCGTGAAGTGATCGCCCGTGACGATGTTGATGCGATCATGAATTCCACTCCCGACCATTGGCATGTGCCGATATCCCTTGCGGCAGTCAGACACGGCAAACACGTGTCTTGTGAAAAGCCATTGACACTCTCCATCGCTGAGGGTCGATTGCTCGCCGATGCCGTCAGCAAGCATAAGGTTACGTTCCGCACCGACAGTGAGTGCCGTTCGAATGGCTACATGCACAAGACTGCTCAACTGGTGCGCAACGGCTATCTCGGCACGATTAAACGCATCGAAGTCGGAGTGCCGGCAGGCGACGTGGCCGGTGGAAAGGCTGATCCAGTGCAAGTGCCCGATGAACTGAATTACGACATGTGGCTCGGTCCCGCGTCGGAGAAACCGTATGCCGTTGACCGGGTGCACCCGCCCAAGTCATATGGACGCCCCGGATGGATGCGTTGCCGGGATACCTGCGAGGGTATGATCACCAACTGGGGGACTCATGTTTTGGACGTGGCTCAGCAGGTCAATGATTCCGAACGCAGCGGTCCGGTGGAGATCGAAGGTACGGGTCGATACCCTGCTGCGGGTTCCGGGCTCTGGAACGTGCTCATTGACCTTAAAGCCCAATACCTCTATTCCAATGGTGTTGTGATGGATTATCGCATCGACAAGGCTGGCGCCTATTTGAGGGTTGAAGGCGAAGAAGGGTGGATTCAAGCCAACTGGCACCGGAAAGGTGGATTTCAAGCCAGTGACAGGAACATTCTGCGAACAAAATTTAGAGATAGCGACCTACGTCTTCCACAAAGGGAAGACAAGCAGGATTTCATCTATGGGATCAAAAATAATGCCCCGACCATGGCCGATGCGGAGGTTGGACATCGTACTTGTTCCCTGGCGCAGTTGGCACACATCGCCATCCAACTGAATCGCAAACTCCGCTGGGATCCGGCAAAGGAACGGTTCAATGGGGACGATCAAGCCAACAAAATGTTGGCCAAGTCGTACAGGAACCCATGGGGACTGAATATCAAGATTCCTGTCGATGGCAAAAACAATTGAGCTGATTGATCGTCTGATGTTCCGTACGCATCTTCGGCAATATCGCTAATGGTGCGGATGTGAAAGCGAACGATATTTAGAACACCATCTTGCTTGATTCCGCTGAAAGGAATAGTAGATTCGGGAAAGTGGACATCCTCCGCAAACATGGAGCCAATATGGATGGAAAAGTAAAACTGAAGGTGTTTGTGAAGCGAATATTAGTAAGAACAATCGCAACTGTTCTGCTAAGCGCCGTTTTTTTTGCTTCCGACCTATTCATAATTTGCGCTGCCGAATTGACTTCGGATGATTTTTACAAACGCGAGCAAGTTCAGGAGATCCACCTGACGATCAGCAAAATAGATCTGGATAAAATGAAGAAGGCATTACCGGAGCGCATATACGTTCCT
>DASCOW010000047.1:0-3551 GCA_036012205.1 Verrucomicrobiota bacterium | reverse complement strand
CGACTTGGTGCGCTTGGCCAAGCGCGGCGACAAGACGCTGGTCGTAGCCGGGTACCGTCAGCCCAAGGAAGTACACTTGGCTGCCATGGCGATGAACGAGTTGCTCGGCAACGTGGGATCGACCCTCCTGCTGCGCAGTGTCAAGCCAAGCGGGAACGGCAGTATTGCCGATTTGGTCGATCAATTCAAAGATGACGACAATCTCGTAGTGTTGGGCGGCGACCCCGCCTACAATTCGCCGGCAGACTTGGACTGGGCCAAGTTGGTTGACCGGGCCGGCAGGGTGATCCGGCAAGGCTACTACATTGACCAGACCGCTCAGGATGCCGATGCCTACATTCCGGCAGCGCATTATCTCGAGTCGTGGGGCGACGCACGCACAAGCGACGGCACATTGGTGCCGGTGCAACCGTTGATTGCCCCGCTGTTTGGCGGCATGACCGAGTTGGAAGTGTTGGCTCGGCTTGGTGGAGGAACAGAGAGCGACCCGTACAAGATTGTTCGCAAAACGTTTGAAGGCATCGCCGGCGAGGGCGACACGCAATGGGAGAAATTTCTGCACGATGGTTTTCTCGCTGAAAGCGCAAGCGGCGTTGAGAACCGGGAATACGACTGGGAAGTTGCACAAGCCGCCTGGCTGGATGGGGTCGAGCCGGTGAAGCCTCCGAGCAAGGGCCACTATGAGGTTACTTTTTATCGCGACCACAGCATGGACGATGGTCGCTGGTGCAACAATGGCTGGCTGCTCGAGACGCCGAATCCCGTCACACGGATCGCTTGGGACAATGTGCTGCTGATGAGCTACCAAAGCGCCCGCGAGTTGCTGGGTGAGGAGGCGGCTCAGGAGGCGTTGGATTTTGAGGAACTCGACAAAAAATCCGGTGGTTTGCCCGGGCGATTTGGTTTCCATTCCGATGCTGGTCATTTTTACCAAAAAGTTTACAAGCTCGAGGTGGGTGGCAAGACCGTGGAAGGCCCGATCTGGCTGTTGCCCGGCATGGCGGACAACGTGATCGGCGTGGCACTCGGCTACGGCCGTGGGCTGGGCAGGGTCGGAGGCGTAGCCGGGTTTGATGCGTACAGCATTCGCACTTCAAGTGCAGCCCATTTTGCTGGTGAAGCCAAGTTGGCGGAAAAGCCGTCTGCAACATACGAGGTGGCCTGCACGCAGGAGCAGGGCATCATGGATGGCCGGCCGGTCATTCGCGAGGGCAACGCAAACGATTTCAACGGCCACAAGGATTTCGTCAAACATTTCGACCTCGATAGCATCCACCACACGGCGCATATCACGAAGAACGGTGCCCGGTACGAGTGGGAAAAAGATCGTGGCGATCTTGCTGCGTCTCCGTACAAACACAATTTTGGCGGTGCCAGCAATGGTCCGAAGTACATGGACGAGGAGCGGCAGCAGTGGGGCATGGTGATCGACTTGGGTACCTGTGTTGGCTGCGACGCCTGCGTGCTGGCTTGTCAAAGCGAGAACAATATACCCATCGTCGGCAAGCAGCAATTGGCCATTGGGCGCGAGATGTCGTGGATTCGGATTGACCGCTATTTCTCGGGGGATGAGCACAACCCGCAGGTCAGCTATCAGGGCGTGGGTTGCCAGCACTGCGAGGATGCACCGTGTGAAAGCGTTTGTCCGGTGAACGCCACAGTGCACGATGAGGAGGGCTTGAACCTCATGGCTTACAATCGGTGCGTTGGCACCCGCTATTGCTCGAACAACTGCCCGTACAAGGTTCGGCGTTTCAATTACTACGACTACAATCGCCGGCCGTTTGGTGTTGAGGATGGCAAGCGAAAGCCGGGGGTGTTTTTCAACGATGACAACGACCTCAACAACAGCCCGCTCCATCCCGGCAACAAGAGCTCCAACGGCGAGTGGGAACTCGTGCGGTGGTACAAGGATCCGTCTCGAGGCAGCGTGCCGGGATTGGATGACGGCAAAAAGGAAAACGGCGCGTTCGATCCTGAATGGGACTTGATCAAGCTCTCAAAAAACCCGGATGTCTCTGTGCGCATGCGCGGTGTGATGGAAAAATGCACCTACTGTCTTCAGAGAATCCAGCGCGGGAAGATCGAGCAGAAAGTTGAGGCGAGAGATTCGGACAACGTCAAGGTGCCAGATGGCAAAATACAAACCGCATGCGAGCAGGTTTGCCCGGCAGATGCCATTGCCTTCGGCGATATATCGGACAAGGAAAGCGAAGTTTACCGCCAAATTCGACAAAACCGGAACTACTCCGTGCTGGGCTTTCTCGACACGCGTCCGAGGACAACCTACTTGGCCAAGCTTAGGAATCCCAACACGGCCATGCCGGATTACTATGACATTCCGAACTCCGTCAAGGAGTACAATGACGAGAACCACGGAAACGTATTCGGCGGCCCGTCACACGATAAAACCAACGGGCATGAGAAGGAGGCCAAGCACTGATGGCTGAGCATTCGGTTTCCTCATCCGTGAAGATCGCACCGCCGCCGGTGGAACTGGAGCGCGAGCACTTGGTGGCCAACCAACGCTCGATCGGCTGGCTTTCTGATACGGTGGCGAACGTCATCGAGAACAAGGCACCGCGGTGGTGGTGGATTGCGATCTGCATTAGCGTGTTGACGTCGATCTGGCTTCCGATCGGTTTGGTGTACCTGATCTCAACCGGCGTGGGTGTGTGGGGACTCAACCATCCAGTGGCTTGGGGTTGGGCCATTGTGAACTTCGTTTGGTGGATCGGCATCGGCCATGCCGGCACGCTGATTTCAGCCATATTGTTTTTGCTCCGCCAAAAGTGGCGTACGTCCATCAATCGCGCTGCCGAGGCGATGACAATTTTTGCGGTGATGTGCGCCGGCATCTTCCCGGCGGTGCACGTGGGCCGTATTTGGTTCGACTGGTGGCTCTTCCCTATTCCGACTGCGAATTCGATCTGGCCGCAGTTCCGCTCGCCGTTGTTGTGGGATGTGTTCGCCGTCTCAACCTATTTCACCGTGTCAGTGCTTTTTTGGTATATGGGCTTGATCCCCGATTTGGCCACGATGCGGGATCGCTTCCGCAAAGTTGCTGGCAAGGTCGTTGAACCTGCGGCGAAATTGCGCAACAAAGTCGCCCAAGTTTTTTATGGGTTGTTTTCGCTTGGGTGGACCGGTTCAAACCGGCACTGGCGAAATTACGAGAAGGCGTACCTGCTCTTGGCCGGGCTCTCCACCCCGCTGGTGTTATCGGTGCATTCGATCGTTTCGTTTGACTTTGCCGTGTCACAGTTGCCCGGATGGCACACGACCATTTTTCCACCGTACTTCGTGGCTGGCGCCGTGTTCTCAGGGTTTGGCATGGTGATGACGCTGATGATTCCGCTGCGCTCGCTTTACAAGGGCTTGGACGAGATTGTGACAGTTCGGCATTTGGAGTTGATGTGCAAGGTGACCCTGACGACCGGATCCATCGTGGGTTACGCCTATGGCATGGAGTTTTTTATCGCGTACTACGGGGGCAATCCCTACGAATTGTACGCCTTCAAGAACCGGGCCTTCGGTGATTATTACTGGTC
>DASCOW010000046.1:0-3835 GCA_036012205.1 Verrucomicrobiota bacterium | reverse complement strand
GACCGCAATGAATGTTGTCGATTACTTCTTGGCCGGAGGCGCGCAGTTGACGTGGTGGGTGTTGCCGATCATGTGGTTGGCTGGTTTTCTTACGCCTTGGCCGTACAATTACTGGCGCCTGGCCAAGCACGGTAAGTCTTGTTGTCATGCCGAATGACCGCTTGCCAGAGCGGCTTTAGATTGTCGTGAAAGCTACACTTTCAGTAACGGTTGCCGTCGTCTGGCTTGCCGGCTGTGCCTCTTTGCCATCGCCGCCCACGTTGGCGATATGGGATGCGGCGGAGTTGGGCAGGATCGAGGTTGTTCGGCAGCACATGGCTGCTGGGACGGACTTAAACGCCCGCGGAGGCATCGCCGGGTTGTCTGCGTTGCATCAGGCGGCGTTCAACGGACACACAACGATCGCAATTGCGCTAATCGAAGCCGGGGCCGATGTGAACGCGACTAGCTTCCAAGGCGAAACCCCGCTGCACTTGACGGTCTATTGGGAACACCGGGAGATAGCCGGGGTGCTGCTTGCCAACGGCGCGAAACTAAATGCAAAAGCCAGGGACGGCCGAACCCCACTGGATTGGGCTGTTCACCTTGGTGCCTCGGAGATGGTTCGGCTCTTCCGAAGCTCGGAGCTTGACAGCAGAGTAAATGCTGAATGAAAATGAGTCCCGGGCCGTACATCTTTGCGTGTGGTTATCATCATCTAAAACTAAAATGGTAAAAAATGATTTGAATTCGAAGGCGCGGTTCTGCTGCGTGTTAATGTTGTTCGCATTGCTGAGCTTGCTTCTGGTTGCCAACGCGGAAGCGGGTTCCGGAGCCAAGGCACCAGCGGGTATGGCGGCACTTCCGCTCAAACTGCCCAAGCCGATGTTTGTTGGTACGCCTCAGAATATCAAGGGAGTCAAACAACTCGAGAAGCCGCTAGGCAAGCCGCGGCCGCCATTTTTTGCCCCGAAGGGGGTCAAGAACCTTGCGCTGGGCAAAAAAATAAGTGGGAGCGATGAGGAACCTATCATGGGTGATCTGAAAATGATCACTGATGGTGATAAGGAGGCGGCGGACGGCAGCTATGTGGAGCTAGGACCGTTCACGCAGCAGATCACAATTGATCTCGAGACGGAGCGTGACATTTATGCTGTGCTGTGCTGGCACTATCATAAGCAGGCCCGGGTTTATTTCGACGTCGTCGTGCAGGTGTCAAACGATCCAGAATTTGGAAAATCCACCACGGTTTACAACAACGACCACGACAACTCCGCTGAGCAGGGTGCTGGCAAGGACAACCATTATGTCGAGACTTCCGAGGGTCGATTGATCGATACCAAGGGAGTGCGCGGCCGTTATGTGCGCCTCTACAGCGGCGGTAACAACGCCAGCGACCTGAACCACTACATTGAGGTGGAAGTGTTCGGCAAATAGGCCGGTCTCGTTCCCATCGTTTCAATTCGGCTGCCGTGTGCGGTGTGTCTCCAGTGGAGGCCCGGCAGGCGGTCGGCGCGGGGTGCGGGGTTGATGTGAGCGCAGTCAACCAATGAGTCGCCCCATTTTCATTTCCCTCATTCTGATCATTGCGGCTGCTGCGGCTGCTTTTAGGTTGTCGGAGTTGTCGGAACGTCCGATGCACGGTGACGAGGCGGTCAATGCCTTTAAACTCGGCGAAACGATCGAGGGTGGGGGATATGAGTACGATCCGCACGAATACCACGGGCCGACGCTTAACTATGTTGCTCTCATCCCGGCCCGGTTGGCCGGTATCGGCCGGTATATCGAGTTGAGCGAGTTCGTCCTTCGTATTGTGCCGGTCGTTTTCGGGATGCTGCTCATATTGTTGCTGCTGCCGTTTGGGGATGGCTTGGGTAGGATGGCGGCAGTTTTTGCCGCCTTGTTTACAGCAGTGTCACCGGCGATGGCTTATTACAGTCGCTACTTTATCCACGAGATGCTGCTGGTTGGTTTCACCGGCGGTGTAATCGTCTGCGGCTACCGTTACTTTAAAAAGCCATCTGTGTTGTGGGCTTTGCTGACGGGAATTTGTCTCGGATTGATGCACGGCACGAAGGAAACCTTCGTGATTGCCTTAGGCGCAATAGGTGGAGCGCTGTTGGTGATGCTGTATGTCCGTCGGCAGGGAGGAAAATGGCTTAATGACCTTAAACGGGTTAGACCCGCGCACGGTGGGATCATGCTGTTTGCGGCGACGGCGGTGTCTGTGACCTTTTTCTCCTCGTTCTTCAGTAACGCGAAAGGAGTTGCGGATTCTGTTCTGGCCTACGCGACGTATCTTGACCGGGCGGGCCAGACGGGCCTGCACGAGCATCCGTGGCATTACTACCTTGGGTTGCTTAGCTACTACCAGTTTGCCGACGGGCCGGTGTTCAGTGAAATGATGATACTCCTGTTGGCTATGGTTGGATGGGTGTTCGCGGTCAGGGGATCGATCGCAGGTGCCAACGCCACGCTACTTCGTTTCATCGCGCTATTCACGGTGTTGATGACCATCGTTTACTCGTTGATCCCCTACAAGACACCGTGGTGTTTGTTGGGTTTTTACCACGGGATAATTCTGTTGGCCGGGGTGGGGGCGGCTGGTTTGTTTCAGTTGAAGTCCAGGCGTTTTCAGATCGTGTTGGGAGGATTACTGTTCGTGGGCAGTGGGCATTTGGTTTATCAGTCTAACGTTGCCATTCATCGGTTGAGCGCCGACAGCCGCAACCCGTACGTGTACGCCCACACCGGGTTGGATGTGTTTGCAATTGCCGATCGTGTCAAGGAGATGGCGCACGCCCACGAGGATGGACGGGACACGGCAATCCAGGTGTTTTGTCCGCTCGACGACTATTGGCCGTTGCCGTGGTATCTGCGCGGCTATCGGGTGGAGTACAGCAGTGCGGTGCCGGACGAACCCGAGACCGCTCCGATTGTGTTGATACAACCGCCAATGGAAGAAGCGCTCATGCGGAAACTGTACGAGCTGCCGCCGCCGGGGCAGAAGGAACTGTACATGCACCTGTTTTACGATGACGGCAAGGTGCCTTACATGGAGTTGCGACCGGAAGTGGAGTTGCGCGGATTTGTGGCCAAGTCCCTCTGGGACCGGTTCGAGAGCGCCAAGGCGGAAGGACGATCGGATGCCGAATAGACTTTTTCTGTTATTCGCATTCTCCTCGCGGAGGAGAGGTGAATTTGTATTCGCGCTTGATAAAGGATGAAGCCGCAGAGTGAACAGGTGGTTGACACGGGGGCGTGTACGATTGCGGATGCCCACCATTTCGCGCATGAGGCCATGGCCACAGTGTTTGAAGTGTATATCGTGGAGGAGGATGAACGGTATGCCCGGCAGGGGGCGCAGGCCGCCTTCGCGGAGGTGGATCGGTTGGAGCTTGAGATGAGCCGGTTCATTGAGAACAGCGACATCGCCCGGCTCAACAGCGCCGTTCTCGGCGAGATGGTGGAAGTTGGGCCGGATGTGTTCGACTGCCTGAGCCGTGCCCGTGAGATGTTCGAGCAGACGAACGGCGTGTTCGATATCAGCATCGGGGCCTTGTGCGAGTGCTGGCTCAACGAGGACAAAACATTACGTAGTCCAAGCGGCGAGGAAGTGGCGGTTGCCCGGGAACTTACCGGCTTGGATTACTTGAGACTGGACGCTGAGTCATACAGTGCCGAGGTGTTGACAGAGGGTGTGCAGCTTGACTTGGGTGGCATCGGCAAAGGATTCGCCGCGGACAGGATGGCTGAAATTCTCCGCGAGTGGAGCCTTGGTCAGGCGCTGGTTTTGGCGGGGGCAAGCTCGGTGCTGTCCGTCTCCGTGCCGGAGGGGATGAGCGGTTGGCCAATC
>DASCOW010000045.1:0-1442 GCA_036012205.1 Verrucomicrobiota bacterium | reverse complement strand
CGGCAGCCAGCAGGCCCGCGAATGTCTGCCCGTCCGCAGTGTCCACCTCGTACAGGGTGTTGCCGCCGTACACCTCGTGGTTCGGAACGACGATATGCAACAGCAGCGTCTCCGCCGGCTGATTGCGCAGTCCGGTCAGATCCGGGCCAACCGGATGCCCCTCGCCGCCATGCGTGTGGCACATGGCGCAGACGCGTGTGTACACCGCCCCGCCGGCGTCGACTTCTGCTTTCATTTTCAAAACCGGCTTGAGCGACTCGTAGGCTTTCATCCGGTCACCACCGGCCTGTTGGGCGAACATTTTTTTTGCCCGCGAGCCGACCTGTTTGCTGCGCTCCAACACCCCCCGACGTGACGGGGAAAGCGCGCTCACCGGCACGACACTTGACTCAAACGCGGCCATGAGCGCCGCATGATGCGTGGAACGGCCCAGCAGAACGCCAATCACAGCCTCGCGCAACGCGGGCGCGTAACCACTCCAGCGCCGCTTGGCCAACAGCGCGTCGGCCACGCCGGTGTCACCGAAACGGCCAAGCGCCCTTGCCGCGACCAGGCGGACCGCCACCGGTTCGGTCGCTGCAAGCAGAGGCAGCAATGTTTCCCGTTCCGCCGCGAAACTCGAATGGCCCAGCAGCGTAATGGCGGCGAGCCGCCCTGCCCCGTCGTCGCCTTTGGCTGCCCTGGCCCGGGCGGACTTGAAGATCGTCTCGACGCTGGCCCGTGTCTCGGGATGGCCTGCCGAAAGGGCAGCGAGACCGGAACTGGAGCCATTAATGAGGCCGTCGAGCAATGCCGTCCGCTCGTGCCCGCGCCAGCCGGAGTCGGCGGCCAAGTGCCGGGCGATCACGCCGGCAGTTTCCACCATCGATCGCGATTTGGCTATCACTTGGCCAAGCGCAGCGAGCGTCGTGGCCAGGCTTGGCCGCTTGGCCAAGCGCTGTTCCGCCAACACATCCAGCAACTCAACCGACAGGCTCCCCATCGAACTCAGCACAGCGGCCCGGGTCCACTTGTCATCCGCTCCGGCGGCCAGCACCCTCGCAAGAAGCACGATCTTTTCCTCACCACTCACCTGGCCGAGCTGAAGGGCAGCCTGGAAACGAAGGCGAGCATCGGCCGAGGCGGCTTGTTGCTCAAGCACGGCCAACGGCTGCGCCTGGCCGAACTCACCCCGACTGAGTCGCAGCGTTGTGAGCGCGGCGGCCCTAGTCTCAGGTGTCTGTTTTTCGGCGGTTGCCCCCGGTTGCGCGACGCGCCAGATACGCCCCTTGTCGGTGCCGGCCCGGAAGGGAAGTTTGCCGCTGATCGGCTTGGGCAAATAGCGGGGGTGGTCGACGTATTGGCGTACCATGTCGCAAACATACAGTGCAGCATCCGGACCGACAGCGGCGTACACGGGACGAAACCACTGATCCGGCGACGCGAGAAAATCGTGACCGGGC
>DASCOW010000044.1:0-1891 GCA_036012205.1 Verrucomicrobiota bacterium | reverse complement strand
TCTTACCTTTCGTTGTGGCCGCTCGTCAATCTAAATTCAACGCCTGCAGGCGCTTGGCTGTTTGAACTTGCCCGGGGCCAAGTCGTCATGAAAGATGCGGCCCATGAACTTATCCGTAAAAACAGCCTTGGTAGCCCTGCTTCTTTATTCGTTTGTCGCCCGCTTGGCCAAGGCCGACAGCACGACGCTCGTCGAGCGGCTTGGCTACAAGGCGACAGATAAATTGTTGATCATAAACGGCGACGATGCCGGCATGTGTCACGCCGCCAACGCCGCCACTATCGACTCGATCGAGCGCGGCCTCATGACTTCGTCCACGATCATGGTGCCTTGCCCCTGGTTCCTCGAGATCGCCCACTATGCCAAAGCCAACCCGGATAAGGATTTCGGTGTTCACCTTTGTCATACGTCTGAATGGAAGAGGTATCGGTGGGGGCCGGTCGCATCTCGCGACACGGTTCCGGGCTTGGTTGATTCGCATGGTTACCTGTGGCCAAGCGTGTTGGAGGTGTACCTTCACGGCACACCGGAGCAGGCACTGATCGAAGGGCGCGCCCAAATCCAAAAGGCACTCGGCGCCGGGGTGGACGTGTCACACCTCGACTCCCACATGGGCACACTGCAGTCTGAACCGCGTTACCTTCAGGCTTACCTGCAGCTCGCCGTCGAGTTCAACTTACCATTGCGCATGCCTTCGCAGGCCACGGCGAAGGCGTTTGGCTTCCCTGGCTTGCGTAAACGTTTCGCCGACAAGGGCATCGTCTTTCCCGACTACTTCGTTTACGAGGAGTTGAAAGACGAAAAGAAGGGTGTAAAACAATTTTGGCTTAATATCGTCCGAAATCTCAAACCGGGTGTCACCGAATTATTTATTCACGCCGGCAAACCGACCGATGAGTTGCGAAGGATCACAGCCACTTGGGAAATTCGCTCCAAGGAGTACGAGACCTTCACCAACGATGCCGACATGCGAGAGCTCATCAAGGAGATGGGCGTCATCCGAATCGGCTTCAAGGAACTGCGCGACCTACAGCGCGCCCAAAAGAAATGATTTTCTCGGCGGTTAGCATGCTCGCCGAGATTGAGCGTATTGTGTCGTTTGGTATCCGCCGCCCCGGCTATGATGAGGGTCTGAGAACAGAGCATCACCTGCTCGACCGCTTCAACGAGCTGGGCCTGAGTGACACTCGTTTCGAGTCGGTCCCGGTCAACTACTGGCAGCCCGTGAAGAGTCGGCTCTCTGTCGGCGATGCGGCGACCGATATTCCCTGCTTTGCCGTGCCGTACACCGGTTGGACGGCGGGTGACGGCGCACAGGCCGGGGCGGTTTACGTTGGGGTAGGTGGGGCCGAGGCGTTCGATGAGGTCGATGTCTCCGGTAAAATCGTGGTGGCGGACATGCAGTTCGGCGAACTCAACGCGACGCACCTCAAGGGCGGGGCGCACTTCATTCATGATCCCGCCGGTACGATTCCGGATGGGCCACTGCACTGTGCCAACTGGCTGATCCCCAACTTTCGAGCCTACTACGAATCGTGGAAGCGCAGCGCGAGCGGTTTTATCGGGTTGTTGGGCGAAATGCCAGTCGACGGCTGCGAACTGTACGTCCCGTACGACGGTTTCCTCAAAAAGACACCCGCCGCCTGGGTGGGCCGCGAACACGTCGAAGCTGTGCGTTCGGCCGCGGCCGGCGGCGAGCCGTTCCATTTCACCAGCACTGGGGAGGGCCGCCTCGTCGATTCCCACAACGTCGTTGGTGTTCTCCCGGGCCGCACCGATGAGTTCATTCTGCTGACCTGCCACCACGACGCCCCGTTCGCCTCCGCGGTGGAGGACGCCTCGGGCCTCTCGGTGCTGCTGGCCTTGGCGGAGGTGTTTGCGCAGTCGGATG
>DASCOW010000043.1:0-2178 GCA_036012205.1 Verrucomicrobiota bacterium | reverse complement strand
TCGCCGGTGTACGGACCACTCCAAAGCAGATCGTGTCGCGGCAACACCCGTTCCGGCCCGATATCAAACCGCCCCGCACTTGAGCCACCTTTGCCCTGGCTGTCCGACTCGCTCAGGTAGAGCGCATTCACGCCGTTCATTTCGTAAGACAGCACCCGCCCACCAGCCGGCGCGAGCACCACACGGGTGGTTTTGTTTATCAGTTCGATGCAGTTTTCGTAGCCGAACGCCTTGACAACTTTCGCGCCCTTGGCTGCGGTTGCGGTGCCTTTGGCCAAGCCCAAACCTAACCCTATCGCGAAGAGGCCCCTTGCAAACATCAACGATTTCATCGCCGCAAACATTAGCCGCACGACATATAATGGACAAGCCTCGGCCGTTGCTTGACCAAGTGCGCTGCGCAATGACTTGCATTGAGCTATTGCCGGGTGAAAAGTTCCCCCCGTGAAAATGTTCGTAGCTCTTGGCTTGTTGTTTGGTGTGCTCGTTGCTGGGCTTGGCCAAGCCCAAGCCGGGCTTTGGTTGTTCACTGTCGATAAAGGAAAGTCGAAGATCGAATTAGAGGTGACACTGGATCTGGGTATTGCCAAGGAGTCTGACAGCGACTCGACCAAGGTCGAGGGAACAATGATCGCTGAATTCACTCCCGACACGCCGCCAGTCGAGACGATCCGCATAACCAGCGTCGATGCCCAATCGACAAAGTCCAAGCTTCAACTCAACTACTCATTAGGACCATTTGGTTTGTTCGGCAAGGCCAAGTTCAGCATGAGCGATCTCAGTATCCGGATCGATCCCGAAGATGCCGGAGTGGAGGCTGAACTGGACGAAGACGGCAACTTCATGCAGGAGGGTAATACCCCCACGCTGACCGGTGTGGTGGCATACGACGTCAACGCCCTCGGGAACAAGAGCGAGGGGGAGATAGACTTTTCCGATTCCGAGCAGTTTCCCGATGAACAGCAGTCGGAGTCATTCGCTATCGAGGGTCAGCTGACTTGGGACGGCGACCAGCCAGTGTTGAAGTTTGATTTTGAGATTGAGCAGGAAGTGGAGGCCGACGAATTTGAAGGGATCACCGTGCTGGTTCTAGCTAGCGGGACATTAGTCGCCCGCGGTGAAAGACCGGCCGGTCCACCGCTACTCGCTATTGCGCCGGCCGGGGATGGCCAACTTAGCCTCGCTTGGGAGGCCGGTGCATACGTCCTCGAGGCCGCCGCCGAGCCAACTTTCGCTGAGCCGGAGACGGTCGAAATTGCCGATGGCGAAGCGGAGCTCATTATTAAGCCAAGCGTGAATCATCCGCATCGGTTCTTCCGCCTCCGCAGCCGGTAGCCGCGCGCTTGCGCTTGGCCAAGTGCCTGAGTGAGACTCGGCGTGTGAATTTCGTGACCCACCTCGAGTGCGCTGACTGCGGCAAACACGTTCCCGCCGGCCAACCGCACAACCTCTGCACCGACTGCCACCGGCCGCTCTGGGTGCGCTACGACCTCGACCAAGTGCGAGAACAGTTCCCGCGTGAGTCGCTCGCCGGCCGGCCCGGCGACCTGTGGCGTTATCGCGAGCTGCTGCCGTACGCCGACCCGGCCAATGTCGTGTCGCTCGGTGAATCCATGACACCGATTCTCTCCACCCCGCGGCTCGGCGGGGAACTGGGCATGGCGCATCTGCAAATCAAGGATGAGAGTCGGCTGCCCACCGGGAGCTTCAAGGCGCGCGGCATGGCGATGGCGGTCACGATGGCCAAAGAGTTGGGTCTACGGCGCGTGGCCTGTCCCACCGCCGGCAACGCGGGCGGAGCGATGGCTGCGTACGCCTCACGGGCCGGGATGGAGTCGTTCGTGTTCATGCCGGACGACACGCCGGTCATTAACATGAAGGAAACGCATCTCGCCGGCGCGCGCGTGTTTCGCGTGAACGGCCTGATCAACGACTGCGGCCGTCTCGTCGGCGAAGGGAGCAAGGCAGCGGGCTGGTTCGACCTCTCGACTCTCAAGGAGCCGTACCGGATCGAGGGAAAAAAAACGATGGGTCTCGAGTTGGCCGAGCAGCTTGGCTGGCAGTTGCCGGATGTCATCCTTTACCCCACCGGTGGCGGCACCGGGCTGATCGGCATGTGGAAGGCGTTCGGCGAGTTGGAGGCCATTGGCTGGCTGCCAAGCGGCAAACGGCCGCGTA
>DASCOW010000042.1:0-1159 GCA_036012205.1 Verrucomicrobiota bacterium | reverse complement strand
GGAGAGAACTTGAAAGTTGAAACTCCGACGCTGGTTCACGGCGGATCAGTTTTTGTACGCGATGATTCTGTGAATCTGCGACGTACAGATTGCCGTGCGAATCGAGAGCGAGGCTCCACGGGTTGTTGAACAGGCCCGGCGCACTGCCCGCGCTTCCTATGACCTCGAGCACCTGATCGTCTGCGTCAAGTACCGTAACGCGGCTATTGCCAAACTCGCAGACGTACTGCCGCCCCTGCTCGTCCACCCGCACGTCGTAGGGGTAGCTGAACTCGCCGCGCGCCGCGCCGGGGCCGCCGTGCTCACGCAGGAACGCCCCGTCGCCGTCAAACACTTGCACTCGGTGGTTGCACGAGTCGGCGACGTACAGGTTGCCAGCATCGTCGAGCGATAGCCCCTCGGCGCGGTTGAACTGTCTTGGCCCGTGGCCTGCGCCCCGAATCTCGATCTGCACCGACCCGCGCGCCAAGTCGAACTTTTGCAGTCGTTCGACAATCTGAAACTCACTGACGAAAGCCGAGCCGTCCGACGCGATCGCGATCGCGCGCGGGAACGACAATTCGCCCCTTTCACGGCCATGCCGGCCCCACTGCGATACGAGCCGGCCCTCCGGAGTGAAGTGGTTGATCCGCGAGTAATGGGGCTCGACAACGATGATGTTCCCTTTGTGATCGAGTGCCATGCCCTTCGGTCGACCGCGTTCGATCTCCGGCATCTGCCATTGCAGCAAATAGTTGCCTTCCGGGTCGAACTTCTGCACGCGGCCGGTCATGTCGCACACGTAGACATTGTCATTCCGGTCGACCACCACTGAGCGCGGCTTGACAAACTGGCCTGGCGCGGTGCCCCGGCTGCCAATCACGCGCACTTCAGAGAAAATGGCGCTGCCAATTCCGTCGCCGCTTGGACTGTTGCCACAGCTGGCGAGCAGCACGCCGCAGGTCAGTGCGATCGCTTGGCCAAGTTGCAATCGTGTTGTGCGGCAGCAGTTCATCTGGCGGCAATCCTCGCCGACTGGAGTGGTTTTGCAAGTTTGGCTCACCTTCCATTATGTCCTATAGCGATCAACGGGAGCGTAACTTTAAGTTTCTATCCATCGTATTGTGATTTGAAAATCATTCATAATGAGGTACACGATGAAAAATAAAATCATTACAAG
>DASCOW010000041.1:0-1574 GCA_036012205.1 Verrucomicrobiota bacterium | reverse complement strand
ACACCGAGCCCCACACCATGCCCAGCGGGATGCCGTTCAGGAAAATGGCCGCCACCTTGTATTGCTCCGGCACGAGGCCGAACAGCAGCAGTGCAACCTCGGCGAACAAAATCAGGCCCACCAGAAACTTGGCTAGACGCGCCCGCGGAATCTCGGTGCAAATCTTGATGCCGGCATACTTCGACAGCGCATAGCCGATGATCTGGCTGATCAGCAGCACCGTCTTGAGGTTCACATCCGTCCCGAGAAACATCAGCCCCTCGTACTTCGACGCCGCAAACGGCTTACGAAAGGCGTACATGCAAAAATAAGTTGCGAATGCCGCCACCGCCGCGTAAGCGACAAACCAGCGCGTGGGTGCCGTTTTGAGCCAGCGGTGGATGCGACTCTCCTGCGTTTGAGTCTCGTCAGGCATCAAGGCACGGCAGGATGCCGGCTGCTCCGACCAGGCGCAAGCCCTCGGACGGCGTCACCAGAAATAGCTATTGTCGCCCATGGGCCTCTTGGCCAATGTGCGCCGCCATGAAGGATCAGGCCAGAGTCGTCATCATCGGCGGGGGCATCACCGGTTGTAGCATCGCGTGGCACTTGGCCAAGCGCGGCTGGAACGACGTGTTGCTCCTAGATAAGGGTGAGCTGACAAGTGGCACCACGTTTCACTCTGTTGGTCTTGTCAGCCAGTTCCGCACCTCGCCCGCGCTGATGCGGTTGATGAACTACAGTATCGGGCTGTACGACCAGTTCAAGGCCGAGGGCGCCAACGGCATCGGCTGGCACAAGGTCGGCAGTTTGCGTCTGGCTTCCAGCCCGAACCGGCTCAAGGCGCTACAGCGGCACGTCAGTCGTGCGCACGGGTTGGGGCTCGACGTTGGCACCATCTCCGCCAGTGAGGCGCTTGACATCGTGCCGTTCATCAACACGGACGGCATCGAGGGCGCAGTGCACATCCCTGATGACGGCTGGATGGATCCCAACGGCATCACGCTCGAGTTTGCCAAGCGTGCCCGCGAACTCGGCGTCGCCGTCGAGACGAACTGTCGCGTGACTGGCATCGGCCGCGACAGAGCGGGCGAGGTTACTCACGTCGAGACAGACAAAGGCACCGTACAGACGGCGATCGTCATTAACGCCGCCGGTCAATGGGCTCCACGCCTCTCAGCGATGGTTGGGGCACTTACGCCGATGGTGCCGATGATGCACCAATACGTCACCACGCGGCACGTCCCCGGCCACGAACTGCCGGAGCAGACACCGGTCGTGCGCGATCCGGACAATCTGTTTTATTTGCGTGAGGAGGTTGGCAGCTTCCTCGTTGGCGGTTTCGAGCTAGAGCCTAAAACGTGGGCCACCGACGGTGTCGCGTGGGAGTTCACCCAGCAACTGCTACCAGAGGACTGGGAGCTGTTTGAGCCGGTAATGGAGGGGGCGCTGCGCCGCATCCCGCTGCTCGAGCGAGCCGAGGTCATCAAGCTCATCAACGGCCCAGATGCCATGACACCGGACGGCCATTATTGCCTTGGGCCGGTGCCGGGAGTGCGCGGGTTTTTCGTCGCAGCTGGCATGTCGCTCAACGG
>DASCOW010000040.1:0-2956 GCA_036012205.1 Verrucomicrobiota bacterium | reverse complement strand
TGGCAACTCCCAGCCAGTAGCCTGCAAAACGCTCCGGTCCGGTCCAATCAACGGCTTGTGCCAGCCCGGCGGCGGCTAGCCCCAGAGAACCCACGATGATGGCAACGGGTGCCATTGCGCGACGGTACACGCTGGCCTGTTCCATCAGGGTGCGAATGGTTTTGAGGTTTTCCTCTGCCCAATTAGCGCTCACGCATTCACTTTGAACTGCAAAGTGAATTATGCAAGCAAGATTTTGTTTTTTTTGATTTAAATTGAAAAGGCAGCTAAAGCCGTTTGATCATACGCGAATAATGAGCAAATCCTCTTGAAATACGAGATGATATAGTTAATCCTCTTTGTGCTATAAAACAGTTTTATCCATATTTTTTTGTTAGTTTATCTTTGGTCGGATTTTTGTGTAGGCCTCATCAAATCAATGCCGAAAGCCCGCTTGTTGATGAGCTTTCGATCGGGGTAAAAAACCCGCTTAGGGTTAAACTCACCGAACCACCTCGTGGCTTGGTGGCCGATAGGCAACTTGGTTTGTTGCGTCATCGCGTCCTCAAAGGCCAAGTGTTGCACACGGCGAAGAAGGGGCATCGCGGTCTATTTGAGACACGCGGCGTGCGCACCCCGAAGGGGGATCTACTGCTGATGTTTCCTGAGGGCAACCACTACGCTGCTGGCGGCGGCAAGGTAAATGATATGCTCGCTTATCGCTCCAGCGACAACGGAAAAACCTGGGAAGGCCCCTCAGTCGCGTTCGATATCGACTACAGTCAGCACGGTTTTATTCCACTCATTCCGCACGGGAGCAAACGGATTTATGCGTTCGGTACGCAGCCCATCCCGAGCAAATATAGCCGTGAAAAGGGTCGGCATGAGAATACCCCAATTGGCTTCCGTTGGTCAGATGATGATGGTCTGACCTGGAGCGATGCAATGCTGATCAAGCCTAAGAATGACCCCGGATTTCTCGGTATGTCGGTGACGCGTATGTGTGAGACCAGTACCGGAGCCTGGATTCTTGGTTCTCACGCCGCCGACTGGTCCAAGCGACCATTGATTACCCGCCAGTATGTTTTACGCAGCGAGGACAAGGGAAAAACATGGACACTACTTCCTGACAAACGTCCCAACGGTTGGTATTCCCCAAAATACAGTCGCATGGATGAGGGCCGTCCGATTTATCTTGGAAATGGAGAGGTCTATTTCATGGCACGCACCCCGACTGGGCGCATCTGGGAGGCGCGGAGCATGGATGACGGCAGAACGTGGAGTGAACCCAAATCCTCAGCGCTCGTCCATCCGGACGCGCCCCCCATGGTGTTCCATTTGAGCGACGCCAAGACATTGATTTCATTCCATCACAATCGACACATTGATACGCAGTATATTGGATTGACTGGAAAGATGGACGGCATGCTTGACCGAGCTGAAATCTGGATTGCACTGTCCAAGGATGGAGGTCGGAGTTGGAGCGAACCGCAGTTTCTATTCACCAACGCCACCCGGCCGAACCTTGCGAAGAATGGTTGGTTCAACCACAACTCATCCTACATGGATGCTGTGATCGACGACGGTACGATACATCTGTTTCTCCCTCATCTCTGGAATCGCGCGTTGTATATGCGTCTTGATGAGAAAAATTTGGCCAGACTGCCAACGGCCCAAAAATTGGCCAGGCGCTTGGCCAAGTGATGCATCTACATTCGTGTGGCTTCTGCCTTGGCGATGGCGTCGGCCTTGAAATTGGCCAAGCGCTTGGCGATCTCGGGCTTGTTGGCCCAGAGGCCTTGGCCTTGGCTTGGTAGGCGTTGTATTGGATCGTAGTAGAAGAACATCTCGCCCGGCTTGGCCGTGGGGGAGGTCCACGCCGACACGCCGATCTCCTCGTCGTAAAGGGTGTAGCTCGAGATTTCCCGTTTGCCGCCGCCGCCGGGTGAGTCGCAAACGACGCGGGGCGTGTTGAATCCAGCTGTGGCACCCTGGATTCGGAGGGATAGGGATTCGGCTATGCGCACAGTTGTGCGGAGATGCTCACAGCTCGGCACCATGTCGTGCAGATAAAGGTAGTATGGCTGAATCAGCAGGCTTGAGAGTTTTCTGGTGGTGCGGTGCAGATGGTTGAACGAGTCGTTCACGCCGTGGATTAGCACGGATTGGTTGCGCACACGCACGCCGGTTGCCGAGAGTGCCTTCATCGCGCCGCCCGTCCACGCGGTGATCTCGCGATCGGTGTTGAAATGCGTGTGCAGGGCGACCTCTTTCATCTGCTTTTGGCCAAGCTCGCAAACTTCCGCCAGCGCATCCATCCACGCGCTGTCGCTGGTAAATTTCATCGGCATGATCGCCACGCCCTTGGTGGCGAAACGAATCCGGCGCACGGTTGGGATATTCAACAGTGTGGTGCCGATCTGCCGGATTTGTTCCGGCTTGAGCAGCAGGGAATCGCCGCCGGAGATGACGATGTCCTCGAGCTGCGGACTGTTGCGGATGTACTCAAACGTGGCGTTCCACTCGCCCGTCCGAGCGCCGTAGGTGGACTTGCTTTTCACCGCCGTGCTGCCACCGACCACCCGACTGCGTGTGCAGAAAGAGCAGTACACCGGGCAAAGTGTGATCGGAAGGAACAGCGCCTTGTCGGGGTAGCGGTGCGTCAGGAACGGCGTCGCCTTGTGGCCGTCCTCGGCCATCGGGTCGTCCATTGCGTGCGGGTGATCCGGGATAAATTCCGAGCCGAGCGGCAGGAACTGGCGTCGCACCGGATCGGCTGCGACGTTGTCCCAGTTGATGAGGGAGAACACATACGGCGTGAGCCGCACGTTCATCGGCGTCTTGAGTAGACCGGTCTCGATGTCAGCGATGAGTGCCGGTGTGGCCAGGTCCTGCAGCGCCTCCCGGATCGCCGGCACGGAGGTCACTGAGTTTTGCTGTTGCCAGCGGAAGTCGCCGAATGTCTTCGCATCGATGC
>DASCOW010000039.1:0-1760 GCA_036012205.1 Verrucomicrobiota bacterium | reverse complement strand
TCCACGTGTAGCGCACGGCGTACTCGTAGATCACTAGCAGCGTCACCGTGCTGACCGTGCAGATGCCGAGGAATTTGACCGCGCTTGGCCAAGGCCAGTCGCTCACCCATATCTGCAGCAACATGATCGGTGGAAGGTTAACAACATACAGCCAGTACGACGAGTCGGCGAGGTAGCGGACGCGCCGGTTCCCGCTGGGGAAATACCGCCGGAACAACCCGATGAGCCCGAAGATCATCAGCCAGGCGTAGAGTACCGTGAACAGCGTGCAGAGCAGGTTGTTGTGCAGCAGGCGGGATAACTCGTTCGACTCGCTGGTGACGAAGAGGCTGCCGCGAAGCTCGTACCAATGCAGCGCAAGCAGCAGTGCCGGGACAGCCAGCAGCAGGCACACCGGCCAGCGGCGGCCGATGTTTTTCTCGAGCGCCTCCTGCCCGTAACACAGCGCGCCGAAGCCAAAAAAGACCGCGTAGTACGCCAGCATGGGAGGCCATGGGATGACACTCGCGGCGGTGTCCGGCCCGAAGTCGGTCACCATGAAAAACTGCGGGACAAACGTCAGCGGCACGAGCCACAGCAGCCGCAGCGGCGAGGCGACGAACCAGGCCGGCACCGGTTTCCAGTTCAGTTTGCCCGCTACCCAGGCCACCACGGCGAAGCCTGCGACCAGCAAAACGAGGTAGTAGAGAAACCAAAGGTGCGCAAAGATGGGAAGCATCGCGAGCAGCCAATTGACGGCCAGCACAACGGCGGCGGCCTGTGCCCACTTGGGCAGCTGACCGGCGATCGGCTCAAAGCCGGGAACCAGCAGGTACAGCCAAGCGAGTGGTTCTTCGACGGCGTCTTGGCGGGGGAGCGCGTCTTTGGCTTTTAGGAACTTGGTGATCTCCGCGCGGCCGGTGGCCATCTTTTTTTCATCCACGGGAATCTGCAGCATCCCGGCGATGAACTTGGTTGTCAGTTCATCCGCTTCCGTCGCCGAGAGCGGTGTGCTGCCATCGTCGCTGGCGGCGTTGACGTCGGCGCCGTGTTCGACCAGGAGCTTGGTCACCGCTGATTCTCCCATGAACGCGGCGCAGTGGAGCGCGGTGGTGCCGTCGTTGTCCGTGGCGTGAACATCCGCGCCGCCGTCGATGAGCGCCACGGCCGCGTCCGCTTGGCCAAGCAGCGCTGCCCATGAGAGAGGAGTGAGCCCGGCAGCGTCCGGCTGGCTGACATCCGCGCCCTTGGCCAAGTGCCGGTTGATCGCCTCGACATCGCCCGACTTGGCCGCCGCCCAGAGGGTCGCGTTGCCGCCGCGCTTGGCGTTGAGGGCGCTGCCAAAAATCCCAATCCCGATGATGATCGGGCTAAGGAGAATGGTGAAGATGACCAGCGGCAGCAGGATGCGCTTGGCCCGGTGCTTAATCAGGCTACCAAGGCCGCGCTGCCGAAACATCATTGCCGTAAAAAAACCGCTGACTAAAAAGAAGAGCTGCAGCCGGAAGCCGTGGATGGCGTGCAACGCAAACAGGTAGCCCTCGTGTTGGTTGACATCCTGCGCGGGCCAGACCGGCAGCGGGAACGGCACGAACGACATGAACCCGTGCAATCCGATCCCTAGCAACATGGCGAACGCCCGCAGTGCGTCGAGGTCGTGCCAGCGTTTGCCGTCTGTGTCTGGGGCCGACTGCATTGCTTCAACAGGGCAGGGAAGGCACCACCGACCACAATGGGTCATCAGCGGGAGCATGCTGCCTTGGCCAAACAGCCCAAAGCTA
>DASCOW010000038.1:0-3547 GCA_036012205.1 Verrucomicrobiota bacterium | reverse complement strand
TGACCTGGATCATCGATGGCGATGGATTCCTGTACAAGATGTGTCGCGGAATCGTCGGGACACTGGTCGAGGTCGGGAGAGGGAAGCTCAAGCCGGGCGATGTCCGCGGTATTTTGAAATCTTGCGACCGCGCGAAGGCAGGGGTGACGGCGCCGCCGCATGGCCTGGTGTTGTGGAAGGTCTATTACCGCAAGGGGAAGGCCAAACCGTGAGTCCTTCAGGTTGCGGGCTTAATGTCGTTTTGGTCGAACCGGAGATCCCGCCTAACACCGGAAACGTGGCACGGCTTTGCGCTGCGACGCGCACAACACTGCACCTGATCGAGCCGCTTGGATTTTCGCTGGACGATCGCCAACTGAAACGGGCCGGGATGGATTACTGGCAGCACGTTGATTGGCGCAAGTGGCCGGATTGGGTGGCATTTGCCGACTCGGTACCGGTTGAGGGCAAGCTATGGTTTGTCGAGTCCGGCGGACCAGCGCGCTACACAGACGCCCGGTTTTCTGGTGGGGATTATCTGGTTTTTGGTCGGGAGACGGCGGGTTTGCCGGAGTCGATTTGCTGTGAGGCTGGAGGGCGTTGGGTGCGTATTCCGATGTTCGATGACAAGGCGCGTTCGCTGAATCTCTCCAATTGCGTGGCTCTGGTTTTGTATGAGGCGATTCGGCAGTTGGGTTTCGACGGGGAGGTGTAGCGCTTGGCCAAGCGCGGTTTTGGTGCTGGTGTCGCTTGGCTTCAGGCAGTAGAAATTATCGGCTTTGGCGGGGTGAACCGCCTGTTTTGATGAAGAAATTGATGGAAATCTACGACACAACTCTGCGTGACGGTACGCAGGGAGAGGGCGTGAGCTTTTCGGTGGCGGACAAGTTGCGCGTGGCCGAAAAGCTCGATGCCTTCGGGGTGCATTATGTGGAAGGCGGCTGGCCCGGAAGCAACCCGAAGGATATTGAGTTTTTCAAGCAGGCAGCCAAGATCAAGTGGAAGAACACACAGATTGCCGCTTTCGGCTCGACGCGCCGTAAGAAGGTTGACGTCAAGGACGATCCGCAGGTCAAGCTGCTTATCGACGCAAAAACGCCAGTGATTACGATATTCGGCAAGACATGGCTGTTGCATGTGAAGGAAGTGCTGCGCACGACGCCGAAGGAAAACCTGGCGATGATCGGCGATACGATCCGGTTCCTGAAGAAGAAGGGAAAGAAAGTCATCTACGATGCCGAACACGCGTTCGATGGTTACAAGGATGATCCCGGCTACGCGATGGCCACGTGGATTGCGGCGGCGGAGGCCGGGGCGGATTTCGTGGTGCTGTGCGACACCAACGGCGGCTCGCTACCAAGCGAGGTGGCCGCCATCACGGCCGCCGCTCGTGAGAAACTTTCCTGCAACGTCGGGATTCATACGCATAACGATATTGGCCTCGGCGTGGCCAACGCGTTGGCGGCCGTTGAAGCCGGAGCCGTGCAGGTGCAGGGCACTATCAACGGCTATGGCGAGCGCACTGGCAACTGCAACCTTACGATCGCAATTCCGAATATTTCCATCAAAATGGCCAAACGCACAATCCCGAAGGCGAGCATTGGGAAGTTGCGGGAGTTGTCCCGCTTTGTGGATGAGATCGCCAACCTGATGCCGGACCGCCGCCAGCCGTGGGTGGGAGGGACCGCGTTCGCACACAAGGGCGGCATGCATGTGAATGCCGTGCAAAAAGTGGCGCACAGTTTCGAACACGTGAACCCGGCGGTCGTGGGCAACAAGCGCCGCATCCTCGTGAGTGATCTGGCCGGCCGCAGTAATATCGTGATGAAAGCCAAGGAGATGGGCATTCGTGTCAGCGACGACACGCCGCAGTTGAAGGATATATTGGCCAAGGTTAAGGAGCAGGAACATCTCGGCTACGATTATGAGGGAGCGGAAGGCTCGCTGGCGTTGCTCATCCGCAAGGCGCTTGGCCGCGTCGAGCCGGCGTTTCATCTCGAGGCGTTTCATGTCTCCATGCGCGGCGACGCGGCGGAGCATGTTTGCGAGGCCACCGTCAAGGTGCGAGTCGGCGAGAACACAGCCCACACTGTGGCTGATGGCGATGGCCCGGTGAACGCGCTTGATCAAGCGCTGCGGAATGCGCTTCGCGGATTTTATCCGGTGCTGAAAAAAGTGAAACTCACCGACTACAAGGTCCGCATCCTCAACGGCGGCAGCGGCACGGCGGCCAAGACCCGTGTGCTGATCGAGTCCACCGATGGCAAGGAGCGTTGGTATACGGTTGGGGTGGATGAAAACATCATCGAAGCCAGTCTGCAGGCTCTACTGGACAGCATCGAGTTTCGCTTGCTGAAGAAGTGACTTCAGTGGGCTGATAGTTTCTAATTTCATGGCAGAGATTCCCAAGGCTTACGAATCCCAGACGGTCGAGACGAAGTGGTACTCGTTCTGGGAGGAGAATGAATGTTTCACGGCCAGACCCGAACGCGTGAGCGACGACAGGCCAGCGTACTCAATTGTTATCCCACCGCCCAACGTCACTGGCGTGCTTCACATGGGGCACGTGCTCAACAACACCATCCAGGACATACTCGCACGCAAAGCGCGCATGGATGGAAAGGAGGTGCTGTGGTTGCCGGGCACCGACCACGCCGGCATCGCCACGCAGAGTGTCGTCGAGCGGAAGTTGCGAAAGGAGGGCGTGATGAAGCACCGGGATGAGCTTGGCCGCGACACGCTGCTTGATCACATCTGGGAATGGGAGGAGAAGCACGGTGGTATCATCATCGAGCAACTCAAGAAACTTGGCGCCTCGTGCGACTGGTCACGACTGCGCTTCACGATGGATGAGGAATACACGAAATGCGTGCAGCGTGTATTCGTGGATTTATATGAAAAAGGATTGGTTTACCGCGGTAAGCGGATGGTGAACTGGTGCCCGAAATCGTTGACAGCCCTCTCGGACGAGGAAGTCATAATGAAAGAGCAGAACAGCCAGCTCTATTATTTCAAGGTGCAAGTTGTCGAGGAGCCCGATACTTGGCTGGAGATCGCCACCACGCGGCCGGAGACGATCCCCGGTGACAGCGGTATCGCGGTGAACCCAAGGGATCCGCGCTACGGGCACCTCATCGGCAAGCACGCTGTTCGGCCGTTGCCGGTGGAGAACCAGGCGCATCTGCCCATCGTTGCCGACGAGCACATTGACATAGAGTTCGGCACTGGAGTGCTCAAGGTCACGCCCGCTAATGACAAGGCTGACTTTGAAATAGGTCAACGGCACGGACTGGAGGTCATCGACGTGCTCGATGCCGACGGCAAAATGAACGACTTGGCCGGTTCGGATCTGGCCGGCATGGATCGTTTCGAGGCTCGCAAGGCTGCTGCTGCCAAGCTTGAGGAACTAGGCGCACTCATCAAGGTGGCGGATTACAAAAACAAAGTCGGCTTCAGCGAACGCGCCGATGTGCCCATTGAGCCGCGCCTTTCCGAGCAGTGGTTTTTGAAATACCCAAGCCAACAGGCCGCCCGCGACTGCGTGGCGAGCGGGGCGTTGAAGTTTTAC
>DASCOW010000037.1:0-1347 GCA_036012205.1 Verrucomicrobiota bacterium | reverse complement strand
GAGACAGCGAGTGGATGGGTGCCATCTACAAATTCCTCGGACTGAGCGTCGGCTGCATCGTGCACGACATGAACCCGACCGAGCGCCGAGCTCAGTACAACTGCGACATCACCTACGGCACCAACTCGGAGTTTGGTTTCGACTACCTCCGCGACAACGGCATGGCCAGTCGAGCTGAGGATCAGGTGCAGCGCGGGCATTATTTTTCCATCGTGGATGAGGTGGACTCTATCCTCATCGACGAGGCCCGGACGCCGTTGATCATCAGTGGCCCCGCAGCAGCCAGCCTCGATCAGGAATATCGCAAGGCCAATCCCAAGATCAAAAACCTCGTGCAGGCCCAGCACAAGCTCATTGCCGGCTACCTCGTCGAGGCCGAAAAACTCAGTAAGCAACTATTGTCGGAGCCCTCCCCTGAGAACGCCGATGAGCTGGGTCAGCAACTCGGCCTGCTGCTCTATAAGGCCCGGCTTGGCCAGCCGAAGGGCGATCGGCTCATGCGCCTCATGGAGGAGCCGCAGAACCAGAAACTCATTGACAAGGCCGAACTCTCGCTGCACGCTGACCAGTCCAAAAAGGAACTCTACGCCCAAAAGGAGGAGCTTTACTTCGGCATGGAGGAAAAGAGCCACGACGCCGACCTCACCGAGAAGGGCCGTACTTACCTCAACCCGAACGACACCGAGGCGTTCATGCTGCCGGATCTCTCCGTGGAACAGCACGATGTCGACAACGATGAAAGCCTCGATGCCCAAGGCCGGTTGGCAGCCAAGACCAGACTGCAGGACGATTTCAAGGCCAAGGCCGAGAACATCCACATTACCGGCCAATTGCTCAAGGCGTACAGCCTGTACGTGAAGGACATCGCCTACGTCGTGCAGGATAACAAGGTGATCATCGTGGACGAACACACCGGCCGCGCCATGCCGGGCCGCCGCTGGAGCGACGGGCTGCACCAGGCCGTCGAGGCCAAGGAGGGCGTTACCATCGAGAAGGAAACCCAGACGCTGGCCACCATCACCATTCAGAACTATTTCCGCCTCTACACCAAGTTGGCCGGCATGACTGGTACCGCTGCCACTGAGGCACAGGAGTTCTTCGACATCTACAAGCTGGGCGTCCTCTCCATCCCTACCCACGAGTCGTGCATTCGCGACGATGCCAACGATTCTGTTTACAAAACCCGCCGCGAGAAATACAACGCCGTGCTCGACGAGGTCAAAGAGGTGCACAGGCAGGGCCGCCCGATCCTCGTCGGCACCGTCTCGGTGGAGGTCAGCGAGTTGATCTCACGGACGCTCAAGAAGAACGGCATCATCCACAGCGTGCTCAACGCCAAGTACCACG
>DASCOW010000036.1:0-1401 GCA_036012205.1 Verrucomicrobiota bacterium | reverse complement strand
TGCCCGTGCGGACAAAGCAAAAGGGGTCGCGGCTGGGCTTTATTCGCACGCTTTGGAATCAGCAAATAAAAGGGGACAACCACACCCGGCTCCGTTTCCATCGAGCAAAGCGCCCGGGTGAACGGTTCGTTGGTTTTTTTCGCTTGGCCAAGCCGGATCCTCGGTATGAAGTCGGCCAACTCCTCCTCCATTTGCCTGAGGCCGGTTAGTTCGATCAGTGCGCTGCGAGCCAGTTTTTGCCACTCGACAAAGTCGGTCGACGTGGTGAAGCCGTGCTTTTGTTTGCCGTGCTGAATACGCTTCAAATAGTCGCCGACCGGGCTTGGGTAAGTCACGAATGGCTTGGGCACCTTTTGCGCAAGGAGGGTTCCATTGAACAAAATGACGAAAAAAGCGGCGGAGATTTTCCAATTATTCATGTGCTGCATCGCAGTGGCTGAAAGTGTAGTTAGTTGGATGCAAAACACACTCCCAATCGGAGGATTGCCGATGGTTTGGTGAGCAGGTAGGCTGTGGCCCATGCGCTGGACTTTCCTGCTTTCCGTTTTATTTTGTTTCGCGGTTGTGTCGGTCGCTACGGCGGATCGCCTGAATGTTTTGTTCATCGCTATCGATGATTTGCGTCCGGAGTTGAAGTGCTACGGCGCGGGCCAAATCCACTCGCCGAACATCGACCGATTGGCCAGGCGGTCGATGTTGTTCGAGCGCGCGTACTGCATGGTGCCGACCTGCGGCGCCTCACGGTCTTCGCTGATGACCAGCCTGCGCCCGGCGCACAACCGGTTCATCAATTTCCTGACGCGGGCCGATGTGGATGCACCGCACGTGGACGGGCTCCATACGCATTTCAAAAAAAACGGCTATCACACGGTCTCGCTTGGCAAGGTGTTCCACCATCGATCCGACAGCGCGCACGGCTGGTCAGAGGAACCGTGGCGGGCCGACGCGTTCGCCTATCATCTGTCGGAGAACCGGCGCATCCAGCGTGAAAAATCCGGCTCCGGCACCAAGCCCGGGCGGGCCGCCCCCTACGAGAATGCCGACGTGCCCGACGATGCCTATCCGGATGGACGGTTGGCCGAGCATGCGGTCGAGACGATGGGCCGCTTGGCCAAGCGCGAGCAGCCGTTCTTCCTTGCTGTCGGTTTTTTCAAGCCACACCTGCCGTTTAATGCTCCAAGGAAATACTGGGATCTGTATCCGGGGAACACCATCAAGCTGCCGGACAATTATCGACAAAAACCGAAGGGCGCCCCGCAGGGAGCGGTGCACAACTCAGGCGAGCTGCGCGCCTATCACGGCGTGCCGAGGCGCGGCCCGGTTAGCGACGAGATGGCGCGGAACCTCATCCGCGGCTACTACGCCTGCGTCAGCTACACCGACGCGCTGATTGGCAAGTTG
>DASCOW010000035.1:0-3616 GCA_036012205.1 Verrucomicrobiota bacterium | reverse complement strand
TTATAACAAATAATAACAATGAACTGGAACCACACATTAATATTGGGCTGCCGTCGAGCAGCGTGGAGTTTGGTTGTCGGCCTGGTCTTGGCCACCGGCTTGACCATGGCAGAGCCGGTCGAGAAGGATTCGGCTGAATTTGAGCTAAAGAACAGTGCCTCGCAGATTTTTGATGGCGAAGCCTTGCAAAATAGCTGGGTTAACGCTGGTGGGAAGTTGGAGTTCAAGTTGAACGGCGGAATTCTGACTATCGATTCGCCGGAAAACAATGGCTGGGTACAGCATGACAACGGCGAAACGCCGTGGGAGGTGGGCACCACAAATGGTGAATCATGGACGGCGGAAATCAGCGTGCGCCTGGCCAACGATGAGGGCAACGGCATTGTCATCTGGGGAGCCAACGGAACCGAGCGTGGTATCCTTCAAATTAACACGAACAACACGGAAATGTTCAACGCCGAGGTGATCGATGAGAATGACAACACCGGCGGCTTCAACACGTTCCGCATCGCTTTCGACTGGGACGACGATCTGTACTACGTATGGCGAAACGGCGCGTTGCTGATCGACGGTGCTGCCGCCCAGGCCGATACGACTCACAGCCGATTCATCGTTGGCGACTGCTGCTCTAATATCCCGATGACAACAGTGGATCTCGAGTACATCCGCTACGACACCACAGGCTCGTACTCTCCGCCGGCGGCCCCGGCGGAGGTGGCCAAGAATCCGGAGAGTGCTACAGTGAAAGTGGGGGACAGTATCACCATCTCGGCGGCGTTTGACGGCCCGATCACCAACTACCAATGGCTCAAGGACGGCGAGGCAATCGAGGGAGCGGTCAGTAACTCATACACGATCGAGTTCGTTACCAAGGAACACGCCGGTGAATACAAACTGCTCGGTGGCAATGTGATCGAAGACGTCGAGACGGAAGCGGCCACATTGACGGTGTTGGTGGATGAGGTTCTGCCGACGATCGCAAGCGCTTTCGCCTCCGACACATTTGACACGGTGACCGTGGTTTTCTCCGAGCCGGTGGATGCATCGAGCGCCACGGACAAGGGCAACTACACGTTCGCCGATGATGCGCTGAGCGTGGAGAAAGCCGGACTCAAGAATGCCTCAACCGTGGTGTTGACAACGAGCAAGCAGGTTGAGGGAAGTGTATATAGCCTTTCGGTTGCCAGTGTGAAGGACGAATCCGGCAACGCAATCGCCGCCGACACATCAGTGGAAATTCATGGGTTTGTCTTTGTGCTTGGTTACCTGAAGTTTGAGTACTTCGAGGGCATCGCCGGCGTCCATATAGAGGATTTGGTTGATGATGACAAATATCTCAACAATGAGGTGGACGAAGTACTGTATCTGACCGCCTACGATACCAAGACTGCCTTTGACAGTAAGGGCGACAATTACGGGGCACGCATCAGCGGTTGGTTGATCCCTGATCGTGGTGGAGATTATGGCGTTTTCATCGCCAGCGATGACGCAGGGGAACTCTATGTCAGTTCAGATGAAACCAAGGAAAACTTGGAAATAGTTGTGCAGGAGTTGAACTGGAGCAACCAGTTTGAAGGGGGCGGTGACGAGGAGGGTTATCCGTTCGATACATTTGTCGCGGGTAAACGCTACTTTACAGAATTGATCTACAAGGAAGGGACAGGTGGCGATGGTGCCATGATTGCATGGCGGCATATCGACGACGAGGAGACGATCAGTATCAACAAACTGAAGCCAATTTCCGGACACCACATCGGCACGTATGTCGACCCCTCCGGATCGAGCGTCAAGATTAACCAGCAGCCGCAAAACCTGACGGCTCCGGTGAACGCAACAGTCAGCCTTTCCGTTTCGGCGGAAGGCAGTTCGGCGGTCGGGTCGTATGTGCAGTATCAGTGGCGGAAGAACAGTGCCGACATCGCCGGGGCCACTGGCCCGGTACTGGAGTTGTCCGGCTACACGCTGGACGATAACGGCGCAGTTTACACCGTGGTTTGCAGCGTGCCCGGCAGTGAGGTGGTTTCCGCCGAGGCCAAGTTCACGGTGGTGGTCGATGACGAAGCACCGACAGTGGTTTTGACAACAGCCGAGGGAAACCAGGTTACGGTCGAGTTCAGTGAACCGCTTCGCTCGGATAGTGGTGCGGTCGCCACAACGATCCCGCGCGATTCAGCAGAGTTCGAGTTCACGGCTGCCGCCAAGGAGATCCACGACGGGAACGCTCTGTTGGGCGACTGGGTCAACGCCGGTGGAGACCTCGAGTACGAGTCGACTGACGACTACCTGACCTTGGTTTCAACCGCCAACAACGGCTGGCTGCAGCACGACAACGACAACACGGTTTGGGAGAAGGGGACCGCCGCCGGCGGTTCTTGGACTGCAGAGATTCGTGTGCGCCTTGCTGACGACGATGGCAACGGTCTGGTCATCTGGGGTGCCAATGGCAAGGAGCGTGGCATTCTGCAGATCAACACCAACAACACGCAAAACTTCGGTAAGCAAATCCTGGATGAAAGTGACAACACCGACACGTTTCACACCTTCCGGATGGCGTACGAGGCGGGAAGTGGCAGCTACTACTTCTGGCGGGACGGCCAACTGCTGAACGTCGAGGGAGCGCCACGACAGGCCGGCACGGGTGCCAGCCGGTTCATCGTGGGCGACTGCTGCTCAAATATACCTATGAGCACCGTGGATTTGGAGTACATCCGCTACGACACCACGGGAGCCTATGCGCCCGCTGGTGACGTTGTGACACAGGGAGCGAACTCGCTGGCAAACTACTCCATAGCCGGTGCAACCGTGACAAGCATCACCGTGCAGGAGGATGGCAAAACGGTTGTGCTCACGGTCGATGGCGCGGTTGATGGAGGCGACTCCAGCTTGTCCATCAAGAATGTGGCCGACCTTGCCGGCAACTCGATCGTTGAAACAAGTGTTGTGATTCCTGCTAGCGGGCCGAAAATCACGCCATTGGGTTCGGCGGACTTCGAATTGGTGGCGGCCCCGGCCGATATCTATGACGGTGAAGCCTTGGTCAACGGCTGGGTGAATGCCGGTGGCGGGACCAACTTTGAGTTGAGCGACGGCCACCTTTCACTGGTCTCGGCAGCCAACAACGGCTGGTTGCAGCACGACAACGACGAGTCGATCTGGGAAACGGGCGTGGCTGATGGCGGTTCGTGGACGGCGGAAGTTTCCCTCCGCTTGGCCAGCGACGATGGCAACGGCATTGTCATCTGGGGTGCCAACGGCGCGGAGCGCAACATTCTGCAGGTTAACACTGGAAACACCCAAACGCTGACCGGCACGGTGCTGGATGAGAATGACAACACCGATGCGTTCCACACCTTCCGCCTGGCCTTTGAGTCGCAGGACGGGCTGTACTATGTGTGGCGTGATGGCGTGTTGCTGACGCCGGATGGGATCGCCAAGCAGGCCGGTACCGGCGCGAACCGGTTCATCGTCGGTGACTGCTGCAGTGGCATCGTGATGACGACCGTGGACTTGGGATACATCCGCTACGACACCACGGGGGCGTTTTCACCACCGGCGATTTCGGAGCGCGATTCCGCCGGGTTTGAGTTGACGGCGGGTGGCTCAGATATTTTCGACG
>DASCOW010000034.1:0-2130 GCA_036012205.1 Verrucomicrobiota bacterium | reverse complement strand
GGCGAGGAGGTGCAGCAGGGCCATCGAATCAATGCCGCCGGAGACGGCCACGATGATGCCGCCGGTAGCCGGGAAGAGGTTTTGCGCCCGGATGATGTCGCCCACTTTTTCCGCGAGCGTTTGCACGGATCAATTGCCGACGGTTGCCGGTTCGACCGGCTTGGAGCGGAGCAACAGCAGCCAGTCGCCCGGGCCGGGGGCCGGGCACTCGAGCACCGCGCCGCGAAGCACAGCCAGCACGCTGGAGTGCTCACCGGTGCGCGGATTCACCCACGCGGCGATCAACGGCGTGGGCAGCTTGGCCACGTTGATTTTGAGCCGCTTTTCGACCGGCGAGTAGACGAGAACCAAACGACCATCACCGGAGCTGGCGACGGCGACGTACTCGGAGAGAGCCTCGTCGCCGGGCTGCTCGGCCAGCACGTTGTTGTCGGGGCGGAGGAATTGAAAGTCGATCGACTGAAACAAGGTCGAGATGTTCGCGACCTGTTCGCCGGCCTCGAAGTGCAGCGCATCACTCCACGCAGGCGGCGTGCCTGAACTGGCATGGCCGGGTGTCGGGGCACCGCCGTCATCCCAGCCCCAAACGCCGGAAGCGCCGTAACTCACGCCGGCAGTCGGCGCGTTGAGTAGACTCCAGTAAAGGGCGCGGCGGACTTCGTGCGCGGTGATCGGCTGCTTTTTGCTGTAGCTGTTGTGCCCCTCGTAGGCCGGCTCGATGTTGATGACTGGCCGGTGCGGGAGCTTGGCCCAGTCGCGCGCGGCCGGGCCGTGGTGGATCCAGTTGTTGGTGGCATCGTTGATGTCGTGGCCGCTTTGGTAGCCCAGCGCGGTCATCCATTTTTCATCGCGAAACTCCCCGAAGATCCAGCTCTTGCCTCTCGGATGCATGAAGACAGGGAAGTGCCGGCCACCGCCGAACACCGCCTGGCCAAGCGCGCGCCAGCGAGCGGCACGTGTGCCGGAGTAGTCGCCGTCGCCGCCGAGAAACCAGGCGCCAAAAGTAGCGCCCCAACGGGCGACCATGTAGCGGGCCAGCAGGATCGCCTGGTCGTCGGGCAGGACGTTCACCGGGTTTTCATTCCCGCGAATGGCCCAAAGCAGCACCGGCACGCTGAGCAAGCCGGCGTTGTTGATGGCCTCGGCCCGGCGGTCGAGTCGCTGGAAGAACGCAGGGTTGATGCTGATTTTTTTCTTTCCGGCAAACGCTTTGTTGCCGTCGGCATCGCCATCGGGTGCGCCGCGCCAGCTCGTGGCGACCCACTGCACGGCGGTGAATCCCTGCCGCTTGCGCTCGCTCAAATAATGTTTCCAGTCGTACTCGTTCGACTTGAGCGGACCATTCCACGCGGTGTCGGCCATCCAGAAAAAAGGTGTGCCATCCTCGTGCACAAAGTGGGTGCGATCGCGCGACACGCGGATCGGACCGTGCCGGTTCAGGTCGCTGCGTCCCAGCGGCGCGGTACACCGGAACGCGCCGGAGAGATTGTGCAAACCGCGGTTTCCCTCATCCGAACAGGTGATGTGGTAGGTCCACTTGCCAGCGAGGTCAGGCAGGAAGCGTATCTTCCAGTCATTACCGCCGTCCCAAAAACCATCGACCGCGTATTCCTCTCCGGCGGGAGAAGTGAAGACGGCCTTGAGTTGCACGTCATGTATCGGATTATCGTACGACTTGAGGCTGACCAACTCGCCCTGGAATCGGGTCCACTTGGGCAACAGCGGCAGCGTCTCCTGTGCCGACGCAGTCGCAGCGGCGATGCATAGGCCAAGCAGGCCGAATTGCAACGGTATCTGGCTGGAAAATGAAAGTTTGTGATTGAAACGCATGTTGTGGACGGGACGATGTCACAAACCGCCACAGAGCGCAAACGCGCTCGACACAATTCACAGAGTTCCTGCAAGGGAAATGGGACGGTTATTTTTGAGGAGCACACACGGCTTGTTTATTTTTTGGGGAGCCGCCAAAAACCGTATGCGCGTCGCGTGCACTTTCCCGAAAGCCGCTATCATTGCCAATCGTCGTGAATCCTGTATATTACCGCTCGTAACGTTGAAACAAGAAGTCTCCAATCCAGCTCGCCTGCTGCTAGGCAGGCGGCAGTTTTTGGTGAACTCCGGCATGGGGCT
>DASCOW010000033.1:0-2292 GCA_036012205.1 Verrucomicrobiota bacterium | reverse complement strand
CGTACACTTCATTCTGGGGCGGTGGAAGCGCCGGGTGGTACGATGCAAAAACCGGTGCGGTGACGCAGAAGGTTTGCAGCGAAAACCTGTTCGCAGTAGACGCAAAAGACGGCCGTCTTGCTTGGCTTCACCGGGGAGGGCTGATCGTCAACAGTACCATCACTCTGGCCGGCGACCGGGCTTGGTTTGTCGAGGCGCGGCATCCGGATCTCAACGCCGGAAAGAATCGGAGACTGGGGGGCAGCAAGTTTTGGAAGCAGCAACATTTGGTCTGTCTCGACCTGAAAACAGGTGAGATTCTGTGGTCGAAGCCGCTCGAAATAGTCCCCGGCGAGGTGGCGTTATATTTGGCTCATGGCGGCGGCAAGCTCGTCCTGGTTTCCTCCGGGAGCGCGTCTTACAACACTTATGCCTTCAACGATGCCGATGGAAAGATCGCCTGGACGCGAAAAATACCTTGGCCGCAGGATCATCACGGCGGCCACATGGCCCGGCCTGCCATCGCCGGCAGCACGGTATACGTCCGGCCCGGCGCCTTGTCGTTGGCGGACGGCAAATCAATGAAAATCCAAATGCCCGGCGGGGGGTGCGGCACGTATGCGGCGACCGAAAACGCCCTGTTTTTCCGCTCCGGCAATGTCACCATGTGGGATCGCCAGAAGGGCAAAACCACCAGTTGGAACCGTCTCCGGCCTGACTGTTGGCTGAGCACCATCCCGGCTGCAGGGCTATTGCTTTCCCCGGAGGGCGGTGGCGGCTGCAGTTGCGGTTCGTGGATGGAGACCTCGATCGTTTTTGCCCCCAAAAAACTCAACTGACCAAAATCGGAGAAAGGCAAAACCATTGCTCCAAACAGATGACCAACTGACCGGAGTGTTCCCTGTTTTTCAAACCCCGTTTCACGAGGATGAACGGATTGATTACGAAACCCTCGAGGGGGAGATTCATTGGTTGTTCCGTCGGCGTGCCAACGGAGTAGTCATGGCGATGGTGTCGGAGACGCTTCGACTCTCCAGCGAAGAGCGGGACGAATTGGCTGCCAAGGTTTGCAGCACGGCCAAGGGCCTAGGCCCGGTGGTGATCAGCGTCGGTGCGGAGAGTCGGTATACGGCCGTTCGGCACGCCAGACACGCTGAGAATTGTGGGGCTGCTGCTGTCATGGCGATCCCCCCCGTTTCGATTGCCATTGGGCTGGTGGAGTTGGAGCATTACTACACCTCGATTCTTGACGCGGTAGAGCTTCCGATCATCATTCAGGATGCCAGCGGCTACGTTGGCCAGGCGATGCCTCTGGACCTGCAAAAAACGATGCTTGAGAAGTACGGGCCGGATCGGATTTTGTTCAAGCCGGAGGCGGCACCCATCGGACCGAGACTCTCGGCGTTGAGGGACGCCACGCTTGGCCAAGCGCGAATCTTTGATGGATCCGGTGGCATTTCGCTGGTGGACAGCTGTCGCCGGGGCATTGTCGGTACGATGCCGGGCGCCGAAATCATCGACGCTCAGGTTGCCCTTTGGGAGGCTTTGGCCTCAGGAGATGATGCGGCAATCTATAGGCTATCGTTTCCCATCTCGGCATTGGTCTCGTTGCAGAGCGGTTTGGACGGGTTTTTGGCCGTTGAAAAACACCTGTTGGTCAAACAGGGAATTTTTAGAAACACGATTGTTCGTTCGCCGGTTGGTTTTGAACTGGATGATGAGACAATCGGTGAGGTGGACAGGCTGTTTGAAATTCTGTCCGAAGCCGTCTCCCAGACACAGTCATGATCATTGATGCGCACAGTCACGCCTGGAAATACCCGGATCATTTTCAGAAGGATTTCAGAATGCAGGCGATCCGGGCACGGGAGGGGCAGGAGGTGGACCTTACTGTCAATTACGACGACTACCGGGCAACCGCGCCGGAGGAGGTTCGCACGATCGTCTTTGGGGGCAAGGCGCGGCTGAGCGGACTTTGGGTTGAAGACCAGTACGTGGCAGACTACGTGGCGGCCGCGCACGGCACCGTGATCGGTTTCCTCTCCGTCGATCCCACACAGGACAACTGGCAGGAGGAGATGCGCCACGGCCACCAGCAACTCGGTTTGAGAGGGATCAAACTGTTACCCATGTACGCCGGGTTCATGCCAGACGACCCCATGCTCGATCCACTCTGGGAATACGCCGCCGAGCATCAACTGCCCGTGCTCCTGCATACCGGCACGACGTTTGTCTCGCAGGCGCCGTTGGCGTGCACGCTCCCGAGGCATCTCGATCCCGTTGCCATTCGCCACCCGAAGGTAAAGATCATCC
>DASCOW010000032.1:0-2827 GCA_036012205.1 Verrucomicrobiota bacterium | reverse complement strand
CAAGCTGGGCGACTTCATCCTAGATGACCAAGAATTGATAACCGACTTGATCGGCTCCGCCGATATCGAGTTGGTTGAGGACTTGGTGCGAGCCCTGCAGGCGACCAGTTGCTTTGATGACATGGACAAGCGCTCACTGCTGGGCCGCATCGTCAAGGCGTTTCCGTCCATTCAGCCAATGATATCCGGCGAACAAACCAAGGAGGACAACGCACTCATCGTTTCATGGCCCAGTCTCGAACGGCGCAAACTCGAGTACGAGGAACTGGTCAAGAAAAAGATCCCGGCCAACTCAAAGGAGATCGCCATTGCCCGAAGCTACGGCGATCTTCGCGAGAACCACGAGTTCAAGGCCGCCAAGGAAATGCAGAAATTGCTGATGTCCCGCAAGGGCGAGTTGGAACTCGAGATGACGCGAGCAAGGGGTACTGACTTCTCTGACGCCACGATCGATGCGGTTACGGTTGGCAACAAGGTTAGCGTGACCAACCTAAACTCCAACAAACAGGAGACTTTCATTGTCCTAGGAGCTTGGGACGGCGATCCAGACAACCACATTCTCAGTTACCTCACGCCACTCGGGCAGGCATTCCTCGGTAAAAAACCGGGTGAAGAGGCAGAGTTTGAGGTGGGTCACGAAGCCAAGCGTTACCGGATCGAATCCATCGAGAGGCACACCGTCGCGGGTCCCACCACCACCACCGCCTACGAGGAGGAAGAGACTACTGCACAATCGGCTTCCGCCGAGTAATCAAACCGATTTTTCCAAAGCCCTGGTCGTAATGGCCGGTGGGGCTTACAGTGCTTGCAGTAAATGGCCGACGATGTCTTCCGCCGTAGAGCCGTAGCTGCCGCCGACAATATTGACATGGTTCAGCGTGTGGTACAGTCGATACAGTAGCTTGCGCGTTGGGTATCCGGGATCGAGCGGCCACTCCGCCTCATACGCCTTCCAAAAGGCGCCTCCGAATCCGCCGAACATTTCCGCCAGCCCGAACTCTGCCTCCCGGTCTCCACAGTAAGTTGCCGGATCAAAAATCACCGGCTCGCCGCTTGGTGAGTACGCCACATTGCCGCTCCACAAATCACCATGTAGCAGTGACGGCCTTGGCTCGTAGTCGGTAAAAAAACACTCCAGTTGGCCTAGTAACTCATCAGCGCCGTTGAGTCGCAGTCCTTTGCTCTTTGCTAGGCTGCACTGAATGCCAAGTCGATGCTTGCGCAGAAACGCCACCCAGTCATCACTCGCCGGGTTTGGCTGCAGCGTGCTGCCAATTGTATTGTCGCGACGCCAGCCGAAGTTCGCCTGTGGTATGGCGTGCAGTTTGGCCAGGAGGCGGCCAAGTTCTGCTTCTGAACCGCTCACACTCAATTCGATATGCTCGAGCACGAGGTGCGATTGACTTGAGCTGATGCCATGGCAGATGGGCCGTGGAACGCGGATTGTCCCAGTGGCGGCGATGTCACGCAGTCCCTCAGCCTCAGCCTCGAACATCGACAACGCATCAGCTCGGTTGAGCTTGGCGAAAAACGGTCCGCCATCGCCGTTGAGCCGGTACGCTTCATTGATGCATCCGCCGCTGATCGGTTCCGCGTTGGCTAAGCGGAACGCCTCACCGGTGGCAGCGGAGATTTGCTCGACGATCGTGTTCCACATCGGCGTTTACTTGTCGACTTGGCTTCGAGCGTGTTCGAGCAGGTTTGCGCAGCCGTTCTCGAGGAGATCGAGCACCGTCTCGAATCCCTTCTGTCCACCGTAATACGGATCCGGCACCTCGGTTGCGGTGCTGCCGGTGACGAAGTCGCAGAACGGCCGAACTACCGCCGAGTACTCCCCGGCTGGCGCCATATTGCGAACGTTCATCAGGTTCTCGTCGTCCATTGTCAAAATCAGGTCGAACGAATGGTAATCGTCATTACAAATTTGCCGGGCCTGGCCGCCGGTGTTGATGTTGCGGTTGGCAGCCGCCGCGTGCATGCGGTGGTCCGGCGGGTTACCGGTATGAAACGCAATCGTGCCGGCTGAGTCACAATGGATTCGATTGGCCAGGCCCTCGGCCTCGACGAGATGGCGCATCACCGCCTCACCTGCAGGAGAGCGACAGATGTTTCCCATGCAAACAAACAACATATTGTACAGACGCATGACCCGGAGCCTACCTGCCTGCTTGTTCAAGGGCAATCCGGCGCATGGCCAAGCTTGAATTTGAACTGCCAAGCCGTTAAATCAAGTGCGTGAACCGTCGAACTTTCTTGGGAACCAGCGCGGCTGGTCTGGCTTACTCCTCCATCGCCGCAACCGCGGCCAACGTCGCTAACGGTCCCACCAAGCGCGTGGCGCTGATCGGCACCGGTTGGTACGGTAAGGTGGATTTGCTCCGTCTTATTCAGGTCGCCCCTGTCGAGGTGGTGGCGTTGTGTGACGTGGACAGCACAATGCTCTCCGAGGCAGCTGACATTGTGGCCAAGCGTCAGAAGTCAGGCAAACGCCCCAAAACCTACGGCGATTATCGAAAGCTGCTCAAGGCAAACAAACTCGACATCGTGCTCATCGGTACGCCGGACCATTGGCATGCGCTGCCGATGATCGAGGCCGTCAAGTCTGGCTGCGACGTGTACGTGCAGAAGCCGACGAGTATCGACGTTGTTGAGAGCAGGGCGATGCTATCTGCCGCACGCAAATACGATCGTGTTGTGCAGGTTGGTACGCAGCGTCGCAGCACACCGCATCTCATGGAAGCGCGTGAGCAGATCGTCGCAAAGGGCCTGCTCGGCAATGTCGCTCATGCGGAAGTTTGCTGCTACTATCACATGCGCAATCGCAGCA
>DASCOW010000031.1:0-2738 GCA_036012205.1 Verrucomicrobiota bacterium | reverse complement strand
CAGCCAAAATTATCGACTCGCCATCCCTAGCCCCAATTAACATTCAAAACCGGACTTGCATTGAGATTAAAAAAGCGAAAAAACTGGCAATTGCTTGAACCACGACGCATTTTAGCTGCAGACCGTGAGTTTGATCGAGCGACAGGTTGATGTGAGTTACCGACATCAAGTGTGGTTTACGCAGCAAGTTTTTTCAAAGGAAAACACCACCCTGCGAGACACCATAGTTGATGGACAGACCGAGTTAACGCACAAAGTGTTGTTGGTGATGGACGAGGCATTATGCCGCGCGCAGCCCAACTTGATCGATCAAGTTCGGGGGTACTTTAAGCAATACAGCGATTGCTTGAAACTGGTCTGCAAACCAATGCAGTTCGAGGGTGGCGAGCGCACTAAGAACTCCTATTTTCACGTCTCAGAAATCCATTCCAAAATCGAAATGCACCACATCGACCGACATAGCTACGTCGTGGCTGTCGGCGGAGGTGCGTTGCTGGACATGGTAGGCTTGGCATCAGCAACGGCTCATCGCGGTGTTCGCCACGTGCGGATCCCATCCACCACGCTCAGTCAAGCCGATTCCGGTGTCGGCGTAAAAAACGGGATCAACGCCTTTGGCAAAAAGAACTTTATCGGCGCCTTTGCCCCACCGTTTGCCGTTATCAACGACTTCGATCTTATATCCTCGCTCAGCGAACGCGACAAGCGGAATGGCTACGTCGAGGCAGCAAAGGTGGCACTCATCCGCGATCGTGCTTTTTTTGAGTGGATTGAGGATAATGCTGATGCGCTAGCAGTTTTCGAACACAAGCCAATGCAACGACTAATCCACCGTTGCGCTGAGTTGCACATCAACCACATCGCCACATCAGGCGACCCGTTTGAGTTTGGCTCTTCCCGGCCTCTCGACTTTGGGCACTGGGCCGCCCACAAACTGGAACAACTGTCCGAATATTGTATCCGGCACGGCGAGGCTGTCGCAGTTGGCGTCGCACTGGATGTCATTTATGCCCGACGCGAGCGATACCTTTCCGACGAATCGGCTGAGCGTATTCTGACGCTATTGGAAAGGTTGGGATTCGAATTGTTTGCTAACGAACTGCTCCATGAGGACGAGTCCGGCACGCTGCACGTCATCAACGGTTTGGAGGAATTCCGCGAGCATCTTGGCGGCAAACTGACGATCACGCTACTGCGCGAACTTGGCCAAGGATTCGAGGTGCATGGGATGAATCTCCCACTTGTGATTGAGTCCATCTACGAACTGCGCGACCGCCAAGCCGGCCGTGAACAATCGATTGTCCCTGCCCGGGCCTGACCCTTACCGCTGTGAAACGCACCGCCGTTTTAAACGTCGTCGGGCTAAGCCAACGGCACATCGGCAAACACACTCCGGCCATCGCCAAGTTTCAATCGCTTGGCCAAACGGCACTAATCGATCCAGCGTTCCCGGCGGTGACCTGTACCGCTCAGTCAAACTACCTCACCGGCAAGCGGCCAAGCGATCACGGCATAGTTGCCAACGGCTGGTACAACCACGAATTGGCAGAAGTTACTTTCTGGAAGCAACCGAACCAAACCGTCCAGTCACCCAAGTTGTGGGAAGATCTGCGATTGGCCAACAAAGACTTCACTTGTGCGACGATGTTTTGGTGGTTCAACATGTACTCCGACGTCGAGTGGTCGGCGACGCCGCGCCCAATGTATCCCGCTGATGGCAGCAAGCACTTCGACATATACACCTGGCCCTACGAACTGCGCCCTTCGCTCAAGGCAAAACTGGGGGACTTCCCCTTCCCTGCCTTTTGGGGGCCGATGGCCGGGCAACAATCACCCGCCGGCAAGCCGGAGGCGGTGAGCGAGTGGATCGCCAATGCTGCCAAGCAGATCGAGCAACAGCATCAGCCAAGCCTGAACCTCGTTTACCTCCCGCACCTCGACTACAATCTACAGCGGCTAGGCCCTGAGGATCCTAAGATCGCCAATGACCTTCAGCGCATCGACCGTATCGTCGGTGAGTTGATTGGTTTTTTTACAGATCACAACGTACAGATTGTTTTGCTTTCCGAGTACGGCATCACGCCTGTCGAGCAACCAGTTCATCTCAACCGACTGTTCCGCGAACGTGGATGGCTTGCTATCAAGGAAGAGCTTGGCCTCGAGCGGCTCGACTGCGGAAACAGTCAGGCGTTCGCCGTGGCTGACCATCAAGTGGCTCACGTTTACATCAACGACAAATCGATTGAAAACAACGTCCGCAGCCTGCTCGAAGGCGCGAATGGTGTGGCTGCGGTCTGGGGCCAAGCGGAGAAACAAGTCAATGGGATTGACCACCCGCGCGCGGGTGATCTCATCGTCACTTCCGCCGAAAACGCTTGGTTCACTTACTACTACTGGCTGGATGACGCCATGGCGCCCGACTTCGCCCGCTGTGTGGACATCCACCGCAAGCCCGGCTATGACCCGGTTGAGTTATTCAAGGATCCGGCGCGCGGCTCGACGCCTCGGGTGATGCATAAGCTTCTAAAAAAGAAACTGGGCTTCCGGATGCTGATGGACGTAATCCCACTGGACGCCCAGTTGGTCAAGGGATCCCATGGTTGCCGACCATGCGATCCGGTTGACTGGCCAATCCTGATTTCAAACTCCGCCGATATCCACTCCAACACTCCGCTTAAATCGATCGAAGTTTATGGTGTGTTACGCTCGCACATCTTGGGCTCTTGAAATTGCGCTTG
>DASCOW010000030.1:0-2060 GCA_036012205.1 Verrucomicrobiota bacterium | reverse complement strand
TTTCGCGCATCAAGGTTATGTCCGGTATGGACATCGCCGAGAAACGCCTGCCGCAGGACGGCCGCATCAACGTCCGCATCAAGGGCGAGGAGCTCGATATCCGTGTCTCCACCGTGCCGACCGTTTATGGCGAGAGCGTGTCGCTGCGTTTGCTGACACGCGGCACCATTTTCCTGACGCTCGACCGGCTGGGCTTCGATCCGAAGGACGAGGCGATCCTGCGCGAGTTGATCGTCAAGCCGCACGGGATCATCCTGGTTACCGGGCCGACCGGCTCAGGCAAGTCCACCTCGCTTTACGCCTTCCTCAGCACGATCAATTCCGTACATCAGCGGATCATCACCATTGAGGAACCGGTCGAGTACGAGCTGAAGGGCATCAACCAGATTGCCGTGCGCTCCGACATCGGGCTGACGTTTGCCACCGGCCTGCGGCATATCCTGCGGCAGGATCCAAACGTGGTGATGGTGGGTGAGATTCGCGACGGCGAGACAGCGGATATCGCCATCCGCGCTGCGCTGACCGGTCACTTGGTGTTCAGCACGCTGCACACGAACGACGCTCCGGGCGCGTTCACGCGGCTGATCGACATGGGCATCGAGCCGTTCCTTGTGGCGTCGTCGGTGGAGGCGGTCATGGCCCAGCGCCTGGTGCGCACCATCTGCCCTAACTGTAAGGAGGAGCAGAAGGTCGACCGTGATTACCTGCGGCAGATCAACTGTCCGGAACACATCATCGAGTCGGGCACATTTCATCACGGGGTCGGCTGCGAGGACTGCCGCCAACAGGGTTACCAGGGACGTCTGGCGATTTACGAGATGCTGGTTATGAGCGAGGCGATCCGGCCGCTGATCCTTAAGCGCGAGGCGTCGTCGGTTATTGGTCAGGCTGCAATCAGCGAAGGCATGCGCACGCTGCGCGATGATGGTTGGCAGAAGGTGGTTGATGGCAAGACAACCATCGAGGAGATTTTGCGCGTGACCATGTCCGATGAGCATTTGAAGGACGAGTAGCATGGCGGGGAAGAAGATCAACTGGAGCAGTTGCAATTTGATTGAGCCGGCATCCGAGGGGAGCCGGTTGTGGCAGTTCTCCGTCTCGTCGAAGAAAGTAAAGCTCTCCGGCGACCTGCGCGTGGCCGAGGGCGACAATCCGCCGGCCAAGGCGGTGGCCAAGGACTGGAGCGATATGCTCAGCCGCAAGCTCAACATTGCCACCCTGCCGCCGGAGAAGGTTTTTTTACGCGTGGTCGAATTGCCGGCCTGCGAGCCGGAGGAGTTGTTGCCGATGGTCGAGTTCCAGATTGAAGAGCTTTCGCCGCTACCAGCTGTGCAGACCGTGTGGTCGGCTGAGGTGGTGCCGGGCTCCACCGGTCAAGAAGGCAACCAGACGGTGTTGGTAACCATCGCCGAGCGGAGCGAGGTGGAGGAGAGGCTCGACGAGCTGGAGGCTGCAAATTATCTCTCCGACCGTGTGGAGGTGCCGCTGCTGCGGGAGCTGGTGTCCGGCGAGCCGAAGGCGGACGGGGCGCACATTCAGCTCGTGCAGGGGGCCGACTCGGTGCTGGCACTGGTGTCGTGGTGGTTCGGCGGAAGGCTGTGTGACATCAACTCATTCAACCTGCCGGATCACGAGGCCAGTCGCGGGACTTTGGTGGAGAAAATTAATAGCGTTGCCTGGGCAGGGGAGGTCGCCGGCTGGATGCCGGGCGATCCGGCCTGCCACTTGGCCAAGCGGGGCGATGTGGTTGGCGACTGGAAGGCTGCTTTGGCCGACTGCTTCGGCGAGCGTATCAGCGAAGTCGAGCCGGTGAGCGAGGTCGATCTGGCCACGGCGGCTGCGGAGTTTGCCGCCCGGGCAGAAGCACCGGGCCTGATGATCGAGGAGTACAGTATCCGCAATCGGCAACGGTTTCAGGATGGCCTGTGGATGGAGGGGATCAAGGGCGTCGTGGCGTTGATGCTGTTGGGGCTGCTTGGCTTTTATGTTTACGGGAGCATGCTGAAAGGCACGCTGAATGATAAACAGGAGAAGCTGGCAATACAGGGAGGTCATTACAC
>DASCOW010000029.1:0-5644 GCA_036012205.1 Verrucomicrobiota bacterium | reverse complement strand
CACCTGGCCGATCTGGCGGCCGTTGATGTAACCGGTCAGCGTGCCTTCCAAGTCGCCGCTAGGATCGCCATCCATGACAAAAACAAGATGATAAACGCTTTCGAGTTTAACGGCGCTTTTAACTGCGGTTACGCCGTCGCCACCAGCTTGATTCAAGGTGCCACCCCAGATGGTTTCTGCTCTGTTCCAGGCCATCATATATACCTCTGCCTCGGTAGGGTCCGAATCCTGGGTGCCGCTGAGGTAGAGGTGAACACCGCGAGTGTTCCCACCTTGTTCATAGAGGGTGATAGTTTGCCCGGCAGTCGGAAGTTGTTCCGCCTTGAACCAGAATTCCCAGCTCATCTCCTCCCACGGCCCGCCGGTGACGTTAATATCCGGATGATCGGCAACTCTCAGGCGTTGATCTTCGGCTCCGTCAAAACGTACGGCGGTTCCAACTCCGTTGGGGTAGAGGGCGGGTACACCCATTTCAGGGGCGTTTACATAGGTCAAGTCTGGATTGCCGACCGCACCATGACCTATAATTCCAGAGAGTTCGTCGAACTCTATGGTGACCGTTGGATTGTCCATCAGAATATCAACACGACCCTTGGGTATGCTGAAACTGTAGCTACGCACACGGCTGACACCGCCGCTTTCGGTATAGGACAACTCGACGGCGTAGTCACCGCCCGGCAGGTAATCGCCATGATTATAAACCACTGAAATCCCGTCGTCGGTTGACTTGGTGGTGACGGATGCATCCTCGCCGTTGAGCTTCAACTTCACCGAGCTCTTGTCCACGGAGAGATCTCCATTGACGAAATCAAACTCGATCTTTTTGGTCAGCCCGCCACCTGTAGGGGCAACGCGGCTGATGTAGGGCGCCGTGTCGGCCGTGCGATAGGCCTTGAGGGCATCGGCGTTGTCAGGATCATTAATCAGGATTCTCGCCCCGCTTTTGTTCACCGAGAAAAACTCGACATTGGCTCCACTATTGCCCTCGTACCAGAGCAGGCGCACCGGGTAGAGTCCGTCCGCCTCGACCACGATGTTGAAGATGGAGTCAGCCGCCCCGCGGCTGCCGTTGAACTCACCGGCGACGATCCCCAACTGATCCTTGGGGTTGGGTCCAAAGGAGAGCTTGAAGCCGTCATCACTGTTCACACCCAGAGTGTGCAGCCCCTTGGACAACTCCAGATATCCGAGCATTTCTGCCACGATTCCGTCCGCACTATCACCCCAGCCCGGAATCTGGGGTATCGGTTGGTCCTCACCGAAGTTGCCGATGGCGGCGCCTTCGTCCTGGTTCCAGTTGATCACACCGTCAACGTCGACGGGAGAGATGCTCCAGCCCTCCCAGGCGTCCGGATCGGCCTCGTTCAGGTAGGGCAGGGGATTGTCATCATCGTCCACCTCGTTCGGATTGAGGTATTCCCCGCGCAACTGTCTTTCGGCGTTGGCAATGCTGTTCCCATGAATGGACTGTGCTGTCTCAAGTTGTATGGTACTGATCTGGGTTATGTTGGCAATAAAGCCTCGGGATGATGTGTCCACCGAGGTTGAGGCAAAGCTGGCCGGAATACCTTCGTAATCGAGCGTGATCGCAAAGGACAAATCATGGCTATGGCTATTTCCAGCCGAGTCCGAGTAGCTAAGCGTGACATTGTGCACACTATTAGGTGCGGGGATGGAGGTAAATGCATAGTTCATCGTTGTCACAGTGCCAGTCTTGCTGCTGGTGATCGCAGCCTCGGTACCGTTGACAATCGCCTTGATGCTGGCGGCGTCCACCGACAGTCCGAAGTCCTCAAGATTGGCCTGGAAACCGTCCAGACCAAGTCCAAAAAAGGAGGCGAGTTTCGGAGCGCTTGTGTCGCCTGCGGTTGCTGAATAGGCATCCTTGGCCTGAAGGGCTACCTTGCCTCCTTCAGGTGAATTAACAGCTGCAGTATTGCCCTCGCGCGAGGTATTGATGGTGACCACGTCGTCGACCGCCAGATCGTTCAAAAGGGCTACAAAAGAACCGGTTGACTCGTTATGGCCATTTTGGTTGCGGATATAGTGGGAGAGTGAGGTTGCACCGGGAACCTCATTGCCGTTGACTTCCACAGTGAAGCGTGGGTTTACACGGCCGCCACCGGAGTAAAGCGTGACATTGAATGTGAGCAGGTAGTTGCCGGCCTTCTTGATCACGATGTTTTCCTCGTCATCACCCTCGTTACTGTAGGCTGACTCATCAATAATATCCTCGCTGTATCCATCACCGACAAGGGCGAGGGCTGCCTTATTTGCCGCGTTGAAGTTTTCGCCTGCCGTTGTGGTGGCGAATGAGTCAGCAAAAAGGCCGTCAACCCCCAACTTCTCGATGAAGATTGAGGCAGCCCTGTTTGCCTGAACGGTGACGGTGCCAGCAAGGGCCAATTGCTCGGTGATCACCGTCAGGACCTGGCCTGCCTCGGCACTGATCACGCCGGAAAAATGGATGGAGGAATTTTGGTGAGCGTTGGCGTTGCGGATGTACCCCTGCTGCCCCCGGGCGCCCTCCACAATCTCGTCATCCAGGGTGACGGTCAGGCCAACCGAACCCCGGGCAATGACGCCGTATAGCGGGATGTTCACATAAACCATGTAGTTGCCACCGTCCTTAATGGTGACGCCGGCGTCCCCGTCGCTGTGCGTATAGCCACTTCCCTTCCTTGTCGATGTCCAGACCAGGCCTTGATCCCCGATGTCCGGTTCCACGTTGAGGTTGGTGCCGGACTGGATCTCGGTGGCGCTGGCGGAGAAGACATTGCGGCCACCTTCGATCAACTCAGCGTAAAGGCTGCAGGTAGCAATGAAGCCTTGTGTTCCAACAGCCGCTGTCGGTGTGGTCATGACTGTCAGTTCGTCATTGGCTCTTAGGGAAACCAAAACGGCAAAGTGGTCTGAGGCTTCCGTGTGGTTATTTTCTACGCGAATATAGCTGGATTCGCCAAGTCCAGTTGGGACTGCACTACCGTTGACCATTAAATCAGCACGCTGGGTGTTTCGTGCACCATTTAACGAGTAAAGGGGAACAGTAACGGCAATCAGATAATCGCCATCCTTGAGCACGGTGAGAGTTTCGGATGAGAGGTCGTGGTTGAACACGGTGGGATCGACCGAGGAATAGTGGTTCCAAGCAATCACATGGTCATTTAAGACACTGTTTCCGCCATTGGTGTACTGGTTGCCCTTTAGAGAGGCACCGTTCTTAACCGCTGCAAAGACTGATGTTGAGGCCATCAGGATCGCAGCGGCTACCGTTACTATTTTTGTTGAGTTTGTAGTCATTTGGTTTGTTTTGGTTAGGTGTTTAAAAGTGAGTATTTAATAGTGTTCGGGATAGCCGGCCATCCATCGGGGCCATGTCATTTTTCGGCTTGTGTCAAACGTGCGATGCCACTTGAGGCGCCATAGCTGCTTGATCGGTACGTGCCTCGCGGAGTGATCCATGAACACACCCTGAATACCACCGGCGTGCCGGTCGAACGCGAAGTGCTTCATCTCATGCCCGGCACCCTGCCAGTCGCCGTTGTAGTTGCCCGGCGTGAACCTGTTGGAGGCGCCGTGGTGTGGCCCGCCTCCGCGCCACATCATGTCCATAAACATCGGGATGTTGTGCAGATCATGGCCGGAGGGGTTGATCGTGCGCCAGTGCCAATCCTTCCGCCGACCCTGAATGTCGGTCGGCGCTTTGTAGAGCCAGTTGTTGTTGCCGTAACTCGCCCGTGTGGGGATGGATTCGGTGGAAATATGCCCGTGCCGGTATGAGGCATTCCAACTGCCGACGGCGTCCCATGAGTCGTTCTTGTATTTGCTCACCGGCTTCAGCGTGTAGCTGGGTGAACGGTTGCTTCGGGCAAGCGTCGCCGCAGGGCAGAGCAGGATGTCCTGCTTTCGCCAGAACTTTTCCAGTGAGGCCACCCATTCGCCGCGCCACCAGCCGCTCATGTTTTTAACATTGATCCCCTGGCTGAAGTAGCCCTCGTTGTCGTCGGTGTAATATTGCCAGACCAGTCCCCACTGCTTGAGGTTACTCAGGCAAACTGCCTGCACGCCTTTCTGCTTGGCCTTGGCCAGGGCCGGCAGCAGCATGGCTGCCAGGATCGCGATGATCGCGATCACCACAAGTAATTCAATTAATGTGAATGCGCTCTGACGATTTTTTTTTATCCTGATCATGGCAACTCAACGTTAGCCGCCGCAACGGCTGGCTACATTCGCTCCAACTGAGAGCCCGAATCTTCTCATCCTCCCACGAGGGAAGTCTAGTTTTTTTTAAAAAAAAATTGAATAACTTCGATACCGCTTGGCCAAGCAGGCTGAGGTGTGGCTGTGTCGGTTACAGCATATTTGGACAAATATTTGAGTGACAACAACGGTTCTGCTGTCGATTCGGGGGGGGCTCAGGCTCCGGTGGCCGACGGGTAGGTGCCGATCTCGATGTGGAAGCCGTCAGGATCCTGAAAAAAAAGCTGCGTCACACCGATGTCAGGGACTTGATTGACTTTGTACGGGATGCCGTGCTGTTGAAGCAGTTCCTCGACAGCAGCTGTGTCGGCCACATGAAACGCCACATGGCTGGCGCGAATGGAGGTTTCCGGGGCGTCGATGGCGGGATCGCCCGTGGCGCAGATGAGGTGGATTTGCACGCCGCAGTTGAATAGCCACGCGCCGTCGAACCCGAAGTTGGGGCGCTGGATGGGGCGGAAGCCGAGCACATCGCGATAAAAAGCCGTGCTCGCCTCGAGATCACATGTGACGCGGGCGATGTGGTTGACCGACTCAATGGGAAGGGGCTGACTCATGGCCGGGAAGGCTCACCCCGAGGGGGATCGAAAGTCAATCCCTGGAGAGGAAGGTGTCATCGCCCGGGCGGTGGCGCGGTTTGCTGCATCACGACTTCCAGCAGGCGTGCGGCGAGTTTGCCCGGTTTGGCGTATTCGGAGTTGCTCATGACGACCACGCCCAGTTTTTGTCTCGGCAGCAGTGCCATCCATGTCTTGGTTTTTTCCTGCGAACCGCTGTGGCCGACGATCTCCAAGCCGGCACCTGCGGTGCTCCACTTGTGCAGCACGCCATCCCGGAAATGTTTGTGGCTGAAGCCAAGCGCGTACCCCGTTGGATTGCTGTCGCGGGTCGATTGCCGGGCCCACATTTTTTGGCGTGTGGCCGGTTTCACGAGGCGGTGGTTCAGCAGACCGGCGGCGAACTTGGCCAAGTCGTCGATGTTCGAGATGAAACCGCCGCCGCCGAGTTTCCAGCTCACGTCGGTGTCGGTGGAGACGTCCACTTGGCCGCCGCGCCGGCGGTAGCCCACGGCCCGGTGGGGGATGTCCTCCCACTGGTAGTCGGGCTGCAGCGTTGTCATCTCCAGCGGCTTGGAGATGCGGTCGCGCACTTGGTGGGCGAAATTTTGTCCGCCTGCCCGTTCAACGACGGCGCTCGCCAGCATATAGCCGCGTGTGCTGTACGAGTACTTTTCGCCCGGCTCGTTCACGAGCGGCGATTCCTTGAAATCGTCCAGCGCGAATATCACGTTCTCGTACGGGTGCACCACCGGGTAGTCGCGCTTGGTCCGGATGACTTTGCCGTTGGTGTAATGCACGATGCCGCCCTGGTGGCAGAGCAGGTG